>VERU01000443.1 GCA_018882485.1 Rhodoferax sp.
GCTCCCGCGCGCTATGTGCGCCGCGTGACCGGGCTCAAACTGCAGGCAGCGCTGGCCCGGTTGCGTCGCAGCGGGTGGCCCGCGGCGCCGGTGCTGTGTGCCGATACCACGGTGGCGCTCGGCGCCGAGGTCCTCGGCAAGCCAGCCGATGCCGGCGAAGCGCATCGCATGCTGGCCCGGCTGTCGGGCCGGATGCACCGGGTTCTGACCGCGGTGGCGGTAGGCGATCTGCAGGGGCGGCTGGGGCAGGCGATGTCGGTGTCGAGAGTCCGCTTTGCCGCGCTGGATGCCGGTCAGATCGCGCACTATGTGGCCAGTGGCGAACCCATGGGCAAGGCAGGGGCCTACGGCGTTCAGGGGTCTGCTGCGGCCTTCATCCCCCATCTGTGTGGCAGCTACAGCGGCATCATGGGCCTGCCGCTGCACGAGACAGCCTGCCTGCTGCGCGATTTCGATTGGCCCGGGGCTGCCGTCGGGTCGCGCTGAGCCAGGCGTTATGCTCCGCAGCCATGCAAGAGGACATCCTGATCAACTGGGCTCCGCAGGAGACGCGGGTCGCCGTCGTGGAGAACGGGGTGCTGCAGGAACTGCATGTGGAACGCTCGCTGGAGCGGGGCCTGGTGGGCAACGTCTACCTCGGGCGGGTGGCGCGTGTGCTGCCGGGCATGCAGTCGGCCTTCATCGACATTGGGCTGGCGCGCGCGGCTTTTCTGCATGTGGCCGACGTCTGGCAGCGTCCGGCCGAAGGCGAAACCCCTGGCCGGCACCCGCCGGCGCAGGTGCCGATCGAACGCCAGGTGTTCGAAGGCCAGACGCTGCTGGTGCAGGTCATCAAGGACCCGGTGGGCAGCAAGGGTGCGCGGCTGTCCACGCAGATCAGTATTGCCGGGCGCATGCTGGTATTTCTGCCGCAGGACGAGCACGTCGGGGTGTCGCAGAAAATCGCCGCCAGCCAGCGGGACGATCTGCGGCAGCGCCTGGTGGCTCTGATCGGGCCGGATGGCGGTGGCTTCATCCTGCGCACCAACGGGGAGGACGCCAGCGACACGGAGCTGGCGGACGACATCGCCTACCTTCGGCGGTCATGGGCCCGCATCCGGGTCGCCTCGACCCAGTTCCCGGCGCCCAGCCTGTTGCACCAGGACCTCAACCTGCTGCAGCGGGTGTTGCGCGACCTGGCTGGAGAACGCACCCAGAGCATCCGGGTCGATTCGCGCGAACAGTTCGAGGCGCTGCAGGCCTTCGGCCAGGCGTTCATGCCCACGGCGGCGCAGCGGCTGCAGCATTACCGGGGCGAGCGCCCGATCTTCGACCTGTTCGGGATCGAACAGGACATTGCCGGTGCGCTGGCGCGCCGGGTGGAACTGCAGTCCGGTGGCTACCTCATCGTCGACCAGACCGAGGCGCTGACCACCTTCGATGTGAACACCGGCGGCTTTGTCGGCCTGCGCAACTTCGACGACACCATCTTCAAGACCAACCTGGAGGCGGCCGGCGCCATCGCCCGCCAGCTTCGGCTGCGCAACCTGGGCGGCATCATCATTGCGGACTTCATTGACATGGCCCGCGAGGAGCACCGCGAGGCGGTGCTGCGTGAATTGCGCAAGCAACTGGCGCGCGACCGCGTCAAGACGATGACCGGCGGGTTTTCCCAGCTGGGTCTGGTCGAGATGACCCGAAAGCGCACCCGAGAGTCACTGGCCCACCTGCTGTGCGAATCCTGCCCGGTCTGCACCGGCAGGGGCACGGTCAAGACCGCCCGCAGCGTGGCCTACGACATCCTGCGCGAAATCCTGCGGGAAGCCCGTCAGTTCTCGCCGCGCGAGTTCCGCATCGTGGCCTCGCCGCGGGTGATCGACCTGTTCCTGGACGAAGAGAGCCAGCATCTGGCCGGTTTGAGCGAATTCATCGGCAAACCCGTGTCGCTGCAGAGCGAAAACGCCATGGGGCCGGAGCAGTACGACATCGTGCTGCTGTGACCGCCATGAGCTGGCCCCGCGTCGTGCCGCGCCGCGCGATTCCCATCCTCACCTACCACCAGATCGCCGTGGCGCCACCCCGGGGTGCGGCGTTTCGGGGTCTGTACGTGGCGCCGGATGCCTTTGCCCGGCAGATGGGTCTGCTGCGCCGGTTGGGATACCAGGGCTTGTCGATGTCCGGCCTCATGCCGTACCTGCGTGGCGAGCGGACCGGGCGGGTGGTCGGGATCACCTTTGACGACGGCTACCTGAACAACCTGACCCATGCGCTGCCCGTGTTGCAGCGGGTGGGTTACTCGGCCACCTGTTACATGGTGAGCGATCGGGCCGGCGGCACCAACGACTGGGACGAGCCGCTGGGCGTGGCCCAGGTGCCGTTGATGGACCGGGGGGCGCTGCGCGCCTGGGTGGCGGGTGGCCTGGAGATCGGGGCGCATACCCGCAGCCATGCGCGCCTGCCGGATCTGCCGACCGAGCAGGCCCGCCGCGAAATCCGGGGCAGCCGCGACGACCTGGAAGCGCTGGTGGATGCGCCTGTGCGCCATTTTTGCTATCCCTACGGGGAATACACGTCCGACCATGCGAACCTGGTGGCCGCCGCGGGATTCGATACCGCCACCACCACCGAACGGGGCCGCGTGTGCGGCGGCGACTCCCTGCTTGCACTGCCCCGGGTCCCGGTGCTGCGCAGCACCTCACTGCCGCTGCTGTGGATCAAGCTGATCAGCGCCTACGAGGACCGGCGGCGATCACCGGCCAGCCAGAACCATGCCCGGACCTGAAACCGACCTGTGCGACGCGCCCCCCGGCAGACGGCTGCGGGTTGCGGTCCTGACCCGGGTCTTTGCCCCCTGGGGTGGCGGGGCCGAGCGCTATGCCATGGCCTTGGTCGAGCAGCTGGCGGCCCGGCACGAGATCCATGTGTTTGCGCAGACGGTGCAGCACCAGTGGCCTGGCGTTCACTACCACCGGATCGCGCGCCCCTTTGCGCGGCCCCGCTGGCT
>VERU01000444.1 GCA_018882485.1 Rhodoferax sp.
GTCCAGGGTCAGCCCAAGGATGCTCATGTTGTCGGTGTTCATCACCCCGTGGCAGAAGCCGGCGGCCTGCCAGTGGGCCAGCAGTGCGGCGGTGCGCAGGGTGACCGCACGCAACAGGGCCGCGTAGCGCCCGGCATCGTCGTCGTGCAGGCGGCATTCGGGGTAGAAATCCTCCATCACCCGGTCGGCCAGCGTGCGCAGCGCATCGGTCTGGCCGGTGGCGGCGAAGTGCTCGAAATGTCCGAACCGGATGAAGCTCGGCGCCACCCGCGTCACCACCGCGGCGGTCTCCAGGGTTTCCCGCCGCACCGGTGCGTCGGAGCCGGTCACGCACAACGCACGGGTCGTGGGGATGCCCAGCGCGTGCAGGGCTTCGCTGGCGAGGAATTCGCGGATGCTCGAGCGCAGCACCGCCCGGCCGTCTCCCATGCGGGAATAGGGGGTGGGGCCGGCGCCCTTGAGCTGCCACTCCTGGCCCGATTCGGTCTGCCCCAGCAGCAGGGCACGGCCATCGCCGAGTTGGCCGGCCCAGACGCCAAACTGGTGTCCGCTGTAGACGCTGGCCAGAGGCTGGCTGCCCGCCAGGGGACGGTTGCCGGACAGCGCCTGCAGCAAGCCCTCCGACTCCAGCAGGCCTTCGCGCAGGCCGAGTTCGCGCGCCAGCGCGTGGCTGCGCCCCACCCAGTAAGGCTGGGGCAGGGGAGTGGCCGACCAAGGGGTGTAAAAGCGTTCGCCCAGTGAGGCGAAGCGGTGCGACCAGCGCAGCCCGGCGTCAAAGGCGGACGGGCTCCCGGGCCCGGCCACACCCGGGGGCGTCAGCGGGTCGGGGCGGTCGGTCGGGTGACGCAGGGATGCGCTCGGATCGGTCAGCATGGTGCGATTGTGGGCCAGCCTCCGAGTGCGTGCCGGGATCGGGGTTTTCCCGTGTCGGCGGGCTCCGCCCGTTGCCGCGTCCTGCGGCCCCGCGGATTCGAATTACCATGCGACGTTGTCCCCTTCAGCCAACCAGGAGTTGCCCGATGCTCGGTCTGATGCAGAACCATCCGCTGCTGATTTCGTCCCTCATCCGCTTCGCGGAACGCCACCATGGCGACGCGGAAATCGTGTCGCGCCGGGTGGAAGGCGACATCCATCGCTACACCTACCGCGATCTGGCGGCCCGCTCACGCCAGGTGGCCAACGCCATCGACGGCCTGCAGCTGGGCTTCAGCGAGCGGGTGGCCACGCTGGCCTGGAACGGGTACCGTCACCTGGAGCTGTACTTCGGCGTCAGCGGCTCGGGCCGGGTGCTGCACACACTCAACCCACGGCTGCACCCTGACCAGATCACCTGGATCGTGAACCACGCCGAGGACGCGGTGCTGTGCTTCGACCTCACGTTCCTGCCCATCGTCAAGGCCATCGCCGCCCGCGTGCCGACGGTGCGCCATTTCGTGGCCCTGTGCGACGCGGCCCAGCTGCCCGCCGACAGCGGCGTTCCGGGACTGATCAGCTACGAGGCCTGGGTGGGCGCCGCCTCGGACCGTTATGAGTGGCCGGTGTTCGACGAGAACTCGGCCTCCAGCATGTGCTACACCAGCGGCACCACGGGCAATCCCAAGGCGGCGCTCTACAGCCACCGCTCCACCCTGCTGCACGCACTGGCCGGCGCCCTGCCGGATGCGCTGTGCATGAGCGCCCGCGATGCCGTGCTGCCGGTGGTGCCCATGTTCCATGTCAACGCCTGGGGCCTGCCGTATTCGGCCGCCATGACGGGGGCCAAGCTGGTCTTCCCGGGTCCTGCGATGGACGGCAAATCGGTGTACGAGCTGATCGAGGCCGAGCAGGTCTCGTTTGCGGCGGGCGTGCCCACCGTGTGGCAGATGCTGCTGGCGCACATGCAGGCTTCGGGGCTGCGTTTTTCCTCGCTCAAGCGCACCGTCATCGGCGGCTCGGCCTGCCCGCCGGCCATGATCACCGCCTTCAACGAGGTGTACGGCGTCGAGGTATTGCACGCCTGGGGCATGACGGAGATGTCGCCGCTGGGCACGGTCTGCACCCTCAAGAACAAGCACCTGGAGTTGCCGCCCGAGCAGCAGATGAAGGTGCGGCTCAAGCAGGGCCGCAGCGTGTTCGGGGTGGACCTCAAGATCGTGGATTCCGACGGGCGCGATCTGCCCTGGGACGGCAAGGCCTTCGGTGACCTGATGGTCAAGGGTCCCTGGATCCTCAGCGAGTACTACCGGGGCGAGGGGCCCAGCCCGCTGGTGGACGGCTGGTTTCCCACCGGCGACGTGGCCACCATCGACGCCGACGGCTACATGCAGATCACCGACCGCAGCAAGGATGTGATCAAGTCGGGCGGCGAGTGGATCAGCTCGATCGACGTGGAGAACATCGCCATGGCCCACCCCGGCGTGGCCATGGCCGCCTGCATCGGCATGAAGCACCCCAAATGGGACGAACGGCCCATCATCGCGGTGGTGCGCAAGCCCGGCGCCGAAGTGGGACGCGATGAGCTGCTGGCTTTTTACGAAGGCAAGACGGCCGAATGGCAGATTCCCGATGACGTGGTGTTCCTGGAGGCCATTCCGCTGGGCGGCACGGGCAAGATGCAGAAGGCCAAGCTGCGGGAACTGCTCAAGGACTACCGGTTGCCGGGTCTCTGAGGGCCTGGGTCGTGCGCTCTTGCGGCCGAGGCAGCCGCGGGCCTGATGCAGGGTATGGAACTGCTCCTACTTTCGGCGCTCAACGGCATCGCCTACGGGCTGCTGCTCTTCATCCTCAGCGCGGGGCTCACTGTGAGCTTCAGCCTGCTGGGCGTGCTCAATTTCGCCCATGCCAGCTTCTACATGCTGGGTGCCTACCTGGGCTGGAGCCTGTCCCGCTGGCTGGGTTTCTGGCCCGCCTTGCTGCTGGCCCCCGTGCTGGTGGGCGGGCTGGGCGTCGGGTTCGAACGCCTGTGCCTGCGGCGGGCGCGCCGCAGCGGGCACCTGGC
>VERU01000445.1 GCA_018882485.1 Rhodoferax sp.
GCGGTAAGCATGCCAACTGGCATGTCCCAGCCATGGCCCCACCAGCAGCAGGCCCAGGCCCCACGGCAGCAGCGCCAGGGTGACCAGAAGCGCAATCAGCACGCCCCAAAGCAGCATGACCGCTGCAATGCTGAACACCACCTGCAAGCTGGTGATGGCAGCGGTGATGGCATCGGTATCCCGGTCCAGGATAGTCGGGATCGCAACCACGCCGACACTGTAGACCAACCCTGCAAATAAGCCACCGACGGCCAGGTAGACCACCAGAAATTCCAAATTGTCCGGATTGAATACGGCCTGCAGCACGCCAGCCGTGGAGGGCATGCCCGTCGAGAAAAAAACGGCGAAAACCACCAGGGAGGCCCGGCCCCAGAGCAATTCAAGCACGATGAGCACCAGCACCAGCAGCCCCATGCTGCCCAGGTGGCGGTCCCAGCAGGTCAATGAGACGGCCAGATCCGGTGGGTGTCCCAGTTCGCGGCGCCGGCTGACCTCGTACAGGCCCATGGCCAAAAAAGGGCCCAGCAGTAGGCATCCCGAGGCGATCGACATGGTGTATTCGGGCCGGTTGCGAAACACCAGGCCGAGCACCGCCGCCATCCCCCAGAAACACAAGCCGTAAACCAGTCCGATTCCCTTGGCCGACATCGCATCGCGCCAACCCAATTGCAACCAGCGCAGGGGGGCTGTCAGGCCTGGATCCAGGATGTCCTTGGCAGGGGCACTGGATGGCGGGGGCACATAGGGTGGTGGAGTACCCGGGGAGACCGGGTCCCGGGTGCCGGGGTTGCTGGACGGATCCATGCCCGCAGATTAGCCGCAGCGCAGCCGTCCTGCCATTGCGGAAAACACCGAATCAGGCGAGGGCGGCGGCCAGGGATTGCGCCAGATCGGCCTGCAGGTCTCGAACATCCTCCAGGCCAATGGAAAAGCGCACCAGTGCTCCAGCGGGCAGGTGGGCCGGCCAACCGCCCCGCACACCGGCCAGGTCGTAGGTCATGACGAGGCTGACCGGCCCGCCCCAGCTGTATCCGAGGCGGAACAAACGCAGGCCATCACAGAAGGCGTCCACCTGGCTCCGGGAATAGCGCGGGTGCAGGATCACGCTGAACAATCCGGCAGCCAGCCCGTCGGCTCCACACAGGCTGCTCCAGGCCTCGTGCCCCGGAGATCCTGAAAAGGCGGGATGCAGCAGCTGCACCACTTCGGGTCGGGATTGCAGCCAGGTGGCCAGCGCACGGGCGGCCTGATCGTGGGCGCGGTAACGCAAACCGATCGACGGAAGGGAACGCAGCACCAGCTCGGCATCGTTCGCCGCAACGCCCAGACCCAGCCGCATATGGCACAGCTTCACAGCCAGGTGCAGAGCCGGATCGCGGGTGATGACGCTGCCCATGAGCACATCGCCTCCGCCACTGGGGTATTTGGTCAGGGCGTGCACGGACACATCGGCACCCAGGGCCGGCTGGCGGCCGGGCAGGAGATCGAAGGGGTTGAACGCCAATCCGGCACCCCAGGTGTTGTCCAGCGCGACGGTGACGCCGCGGGCGCGGCACACCCGGACGAGCGCAACGAGGTCCGGGAACTCCATGCTCACCGAACCGGGCGCCTCCAGCCAAACCAAGCGGGTGGCCGGTCCGATGCAGCGCGCCAGGTCCTCGGGATCCAGAGGATCGTAAAGTCGATGGCCGATGCCCCAGTTTCGTAGTTCGCCCTCGGCCAGTGCCCGACTGGGGCCGTACACGTTGTTCGGAATCAGCACCTCGTCACCGGTGCGCAGCAGAGCCAGCGACACATTGGCGATGGCAGCCAGACCGCTGGGCGACAGTACGCATTGCAGCCCACCCTCCAGGGTGCACAGCCTCTCCTCCAGCAGGTAGGTGGTGGGGGTGCCATGCAGGCCGTAGGTGTAGCCGGTCTTGTCCTTCCACTCGGTGCTCCGGACGGCCGCCACATTGGGGAAATAGACGGTCGATGCCTTGTGCACGGCCGGCTGCGGCGCGTCAAAGCCTGCCGGTGGCTGGTAGCCGTGGTGTATCAGGGGCGTCAGGGAGCGGTCGGATGGGTGGGCCATGGTCAGACGCTCCACTTTCGGATCAGCTGCTCCGGCCGCAGCGAATCGTAGCTTTCGAACGGCTGATGAATCCATGGGTTGGTGGGCAGGAACTCCACCGAGTAATCGGGCGTGAAGGTGGACAGCGCCTTGGTCCAGATCACCGCGCTGCGCAGTTCGGTGATGGGCGGGTAGTTGTTGCGCAGCTGGTGGAGCACGGCGCTGAGCGTGTGGCCGGAATCCGCCAGATCGTCCACCAGCAGCACCCGACCCGCGATCTCGCCTTTCGGCGTCGTGATGTAGCGGGCAATGTCGAGATGGCCTTGCACCGTGCCTGCGTCGGACCGGTAGGAACTGGTGGACATGATGGCCAGCGGTTTGTCAAATACCCGGGAGAGGATATCGCCGGGGCGCATGCCGCCGCGGGCGAGACACAGTATGGTGTCGAACGTCCAGCCCGACTGGTGAATGCGTATGGCCAGCTTTTCAATCAGGTTGTGGTACTCGTCGTAGCTCACGTACAGGTGCTTGCCGTCTTCCGTCAACATCGATTTGCTCCTGAAAAAATAGCTGAAAATCGTTAGTGGGCAAGGGCTGGAGGCCGATTTTCCTGTGAATTCCAGGAGCCGGTCAGTCTGCCAGGAATGGGTGCCGCATCAGGATGGTGTGATCCCGGTCCGGGCTGGTCGACACCATGTGAATGGGTACTCCCGTGACCTGCTCGATGCGCTGCAGATAGAGCCGCGCCTGCACCGGCAGCCGATCGAACTCGGTCATACCGGCGGTGCTGACGCCCCAGCCCTCCATCGTCTCGTAGATCGGCTCGCAGCGGGCAATGTCGTCGGCACCCATGGGCAGGATATCGGTGGTTTCACCGTCCAGCCGGTACCCGGTGCACAGCTGCAGCTC
>VERU01000446.1 GCA_018882485.1 Rhodoferax sp.
CGGGGCGGCGGGGAGTGCTGCTGGCGGCACCAGAGCCGGCTTGGGCGCGGGCGCGGGCGCCGGGGCGGGAGCCGGTGCGGGAGCCGGTGCGGGGGGCGCCGCCGGTTTGGGTGGCGCAGCCGGGGTGGGGGCCGGTGCCGGCACGGGGGCCGGTACGGGAGCGGGAGCCGGGGAGGGCACCGGGGCCGGCGCTGCCGGGAGCGCCGCCACCGGACGCTGCCCCTTGGCCGCCGGGTTGAACAGCTCGCGGATCAGGGCCAGCTTGGGCTGCACGCCGGCGTTGGAGGCGTCGAGCTGCAGTGCCTTGCTGTAGGCCTGGCTGGCCAGCTTGGCGTAGACGTCGCCCAGGTTCTCGTGGGCGGTGGTGTAGCTCGGGTTGGTGCGGATGGCCTGTTCCAGCGCGACCCGGGCCTTGTCGTACTGGCCCTGGCTGCCGTAGAGCACCGCCAGGTTGTTGTAAGGCTCGGGCAGGTCCGGGTAGTCTTCGGTCAGGCGGGTGAAGATGGCGACGGCCTCATTGATCTTGCCCGCGTCGCGCTGGATCACGCCCTTGAGGAATCGCAGCTGCGGATCGCGCGGACGCGATGCGAGGGCGCTGTCGACGCGGGCACCGGCCTCGGCCAGCTTGCCGGCGCGCATGAGTTGCAGCGCCTCGGCGTAATCGTCCGCCTGCGCCGTGGCGGCCAGGGCCAGGGTCGCGGCCAGTGCCAGCCCGAACTGGCGGGCGATCGTGAGCAGTGAGCGTGCGGACATCATCGTGGCGGAGAGCTGACCAGAACAGGTTGGATGCGCTCGTCGGGGCCCTCGGAGCGGGTCATGCACGGCGACCGTCGGTCGGGCCACCGTATACTGATTTCATTCTAGCCCAGCGTCCTCCGTCCAGCTTGCAGCCGGAGGCCGTTGCGGCTTGCGCCATCCACCCCTCAGGACCCTAGCCGCCGCGCTGGCTGCCAACCGCGCTGTTCCCGACCCATGACTGTGCAGATCTACAACTCCCTGACCCGCGGACTGGTTCCGCTGGTGCCCCTGGAACCCGGCCATGTGCGCATGTACGTCTGCGGCATGACGGTGTATGACTTGTGCCACCTGGGCCACGCCCGTTCCATGGTGGCGTTTGACGTGGTGCAGCGCTGGTTGCGGGCCAGCGGCCTGCGTGTGAGCTATGTGCGCAACATCACCGACATCGACGACAAGATCATCCGCCGCGCGGTGGAGAACGGCGAGACCATCCGCGCCCTGACCGACCGCATGATCGACGCCCTGCACCAGGACGCCGATGCCCTGGGTATCGAGCGGCCGGGCGCCGAGCCGCGCGCCACCGAGTACGTTGCGCAGATGCTGTCGCTGATCGGGCAACTGGTGGCGCGGGGGCTGGCCTACCAGGGCAGCGACGGTGATGTCAATTTTGCGGTGCGCAAATTCCCGTCCTATGGGCGGCTCAGCGGCAAGTCGCTCGACGACCTGCGCGCCGGCGAGCGGGTCGCGGTGGCCGAAGGCAAGGACGACCCGCTCGACTTTGTGCTGTGGAAGGCGGCCAAGGCCGACGAGCCCCAGGATGTGCGCTGGCGCAGCGCCTGGGGTGAGGGGCGCCCGGGCTGGCACATCGAGTGTTCGGCGATGTGCGGCGAACTGCTGGGTGCGACGGTGGACATCCATGGCGGCGGCGCCGACCTGCCCTTTCCGCACCATGAGAATGAGATCGCCCAGAGTGAAGGTGCCACGGGCCAGCCTCTGGCCAACATCTGGATGCACAACGGCTTTGTGACCCGTGACCACGAAAAAATGTCCAAAAGCCTGGGCAACTTTTTCACCATCCGTGACATCCTGGCCCGTTTTGACGCCGAAACCACCCGGTTTTTCATCGTCCGCGCCCATTACCGCAGCGCCCTGAACTACAGCGACGCCCATCTGGAGGACGCCCGGCAGGCCCTGCGCCGCCTCTACACCGCGCTGGATGCCGTGCCGCCCGGGGAACCGGCGCCCCCCGACTGGACGCAGCCGCTGGCGGCCCGCTTCAAGGCGGCCATGGACAACGACTTCGGCACCCCCGAAGCGGTGGCGGTCCTGTTCGAACTGGCGGCCGAGGTCAATCGCAGCCGTTCGCCGGCCCTGAGCGGACTGCTGCGCGCGTTGGGCGGCTGCCTGGGCCTGCTGCAGCAGGATGCCCGGCAGTTTCTGCAGGCCGGCGCCGTGCTCGACGATGCGACCATCGCCGACTGGATCGCGCAGCGCGCACAGGCCAAGCAGGACCGCGATTTCGCCCGCGCCGACCGAATCCGGGCCGATCTGCTGGAGCGCGGCATCGTGCTCAAGGACACCCCGGCGGGCACCCACTGGGAGGCTGCCGCCTGATTTTTCGGATCTTTTTTGGCCCCCGAGCCTTATATCCATTGACATGAGTGCTACAAAAAAAATAGCTGAAGAAGCAAGCAGTCCGCCCTATTGGGGCGAGGCCTGCCGGCACCTGATGAAGAAGGACCGGGTGATGAAGCGCCTGATTCCCCAGTTCGGCGACGCCTGTCTGCAGAGCCGGGGCGATGCCTTTGTCACGCTGGCGCGCAGCATCGTGGGGCAGCAGATTTCGGTCAAGGCCGCGCAGACCGTGTGGGACCGCTTTGCCCAGCTGCCGCGCCGCATGACGCCCGCTCAGGTGCTGCGGCTCAAGGTGGACGACATGCGGGCGGCCGGGCTCAGCGCCCGCAAGGTCGAGTACCTGGTGGACCTGGCGCTGCATTTCGACAACGGCCGTGTGCAGGCCGAGGCCTGGGTCGGAATGGACGACGAGGCCATCATCCGAGAGCTGGTGGCCATCCGCGGCATCGGCCGCTGGACGGCCGAGATGTTCCTGATCTTCCACCTGATGCGCCCCGACGTGCTGCCGCTGGACGACATCGGCCTGATCAACGGCATCAGCCGAAGCTACTTTTCCGGCGAGGCGGTCAGCCGCAGCGACGCCCGCGAG
>VERU01000447.1 GCA_018882485.1 Rhodoferax sp.
GAGGGTGAGAGACTACATCGGTGAGCTGGAAATGCACAGCCCCATGCGCCGGCCTGCGTGACCGCCATCTCAGGCCGACAAGGCCCCTTCAACCAATCCCAGCTCGGAGCGGCTGAGCAATGCATCCATATCAACCACGATCAGCATGCGGTCTTCCATCCTGGCCAAACCAGTCACAAAACGCGAATCCATGGACGATTCAAACTGAGGGGCTGGACGTATGCTTTCGGGCGACAACGACACCACATCAGACACGGAGTCGACGACAATTCCAACAAGAAGTCCTCCGGCTCGGAGAACCACCACCACCGTGAGTGCGGTGTATTCCTGCGGCGGCAAGTGCAATTTCAGGCGCATGTCCATGATCGGAACGATTTCGCCCCGCAGATTGATCACGCCCCGAACGAAATCTGGCGCGTTCACGATCCGGGTCGGCGTTTCGTACGACCTGATTTCCTGCACCCGAAGGATGTCGATCGCGTAGGCCTCCCCACCGAGGCTCAGGGTAAGGTATTGATGCAAGCCCTGAGGTGCCTGGGCGCCTGCGCCTGGACGGCCAGCCCTGATCTTCCCGAAAGTTGGTGAATCCAAACGCAGAACTCCTGTGATTCCATCGGTGATCCGTCGGGCCCAGTTCCATCCAAAGAGCTTCAGGCAACGGTCATCTTGCGGTAGTTTTCCACACCATCCATGACTTCGCGCTTGGCGGACTCCGGGCCTTCCCAGCCCAAAATTTTCACCCACTTGCCCTGCTCAAGGTCCTTGTAGTGTTCGAAGAAGTGGGCAATGGTCTTGAGCCGCAACGGATTCAGGTCCTCCGGCTTCTGCCACTGGGAATAAATGGAGAGGATTTTGTCAGTGGGCACAGCCAGCACTTTGCCATCCTCCCCTGCTTCATCACGCATCTTCAGGATGCCTATGGCGCGGCATGTGACCACCACCCCGGGAATCAGGGGAACCGGGGTCACCACGAGCACATCCACGGGGTCTCCATCACCAGAGATCGTCTTGGGGACGTATCCATAATTGGTCGGGTAGTGCATGGACGTGCTCATGAAGCGATCCACGAAAATCGCGCCGGTGGCCTTGTCCACCTCGTACTTCACCGGATCCGCATTCATCGGGATTTCAATGATGACATTGAACGCATCAGGGAGGTTGGGACCGGGAGTGACGTTATCAAGCGACATGACAGGGGCCAGGTAGAGGATCGGGTGCGCTCAGGATGAGCGCGTATGTGCTCCGTATTAACCCTGATTTTACTTACTCACGTCTTTCGGTCTCCTGAAGACCGACTTTTTGGCGTTACAGTCCCTGAGTTGGCCAATCGTCGGCACCGTACGAGCAGAGGGTGCCTCTCGTCGAGGAAGCAACGCAGCAGTGGGACACGCGCTGTGTCTCCCAAAGCGAAACAACAGGAGAAAACATATGACGGGCAATTCGGCGCTGATTCTGGCGCTCGCGTGCGGCTTGGTGGCCGTCGCTTACGGCATCTGGGCACGCAGTTGGATCCTATCCCAAGACGCTGGCAATGCGCGAATGCAGGAAATTGCTGCCGCCATCCAAACGGGAGCCGCGGCTTACCTGGCAAGGCAGTACAAGACGATTGCAATTGTCGGTCTGATTCTGGCGGTGCTCATCGGCGTATTTCTCGATGGATTGAGTGCCGCCGGATTCATCATCGGTGCAGTTCTTTCAGGAGCCTGCGGTTTTATCGGCATGAATGTGTCGGTTCGAGCCAACGTGCGCACGGCCCAGGCCGCGACCAAAGGCATCGGGCCTGCGCTGGATGTAGCCTTCCGGGGTGGCGCCATCACAGGAATGCTGGTGGTGGGACTCGGACTCCTGGGAGTCACGGCCTTCTACTGGTTTCTGGTGGGCAATGGCACTGCTGGCACCGAGAAGAACCTGGCCAAACTGCTCAACCCGCTGATCGGTTTTGCCTTCGGGTCGTCGCTGATTTCCATATTCGCCCGGCTCGGCGGTGGCATCTTTACGAAAGGCGCCGATGTGGGTGCGGACCTCGTGGGCAAGGTTGAAGCGGGCATTCCGGAGGACGATCCCCGCAATCCCGCTGTGATCGCCGACAACGTCGGCGACAACGTGGGCGACTGTGCCGGCATGGCGGCTGATCTGTTCGAGACGTACGCGGTCACGCTGATCGCCACCATGGTGCTCGGCGCTCTACTGGTCACCGGTGGGGGGGCCAATGCCGTTCTTTACCCCCTGGCACTGGGTGCCGTGTCCATCGTTGCTTCCATCATCGGCTGCTTCTTTGTCAAGGCTGCGCCTGGCATGAAGAATGTGATGCCCGCCCTCTACAAAGGCTTGGCAGTGTCCGGCGCGTTATCTCTGATTGCCTTCTATTTTGTTACCCAGAGCCTTTTTCCGGCTGCGATCACCCTGAGCAACGGAAAAACCGTCGGTGCCGGTGCGCTGTTTGCTGCCTGTGCGGTCGGCCTGGTCTTGACGGGCCTGCTGGTATGGATCACCGAGTACTACACCGGCACCCAGTACAAGCCGGTGCAGCACATCGCGCAAGCCTCAACCACCGGGCACGGAACCAACATCATTGCGGGACTTGGGGTGTCGATGCGCTCCACCGCTTGGCCGGTGATCTTCGTGTGCCTGGCAATCTGGGCAGCGTATTCGCTGGGGGGGTTGTACGCGATTGCCGTAGCGGCCACGTCCATGTTGAGCATGGCAGGCATCGTGGTGGCGCTGGATGCGTACGGGCCAATCACCGACAACGCGGGGGGCATCGCGGAAATGTCGGAACTGCCTTCCAGCGTGCGCGACATCACCGATCCCCTGGACGCAGTGGGGAACACCACCAAGGCGGTGACCAAAGGGTATGCGATTGGCTCAGCGGGTCTTGCATCTCTGGTGCTGTTCGCAGACTACACCCATGCCTTGGAGGCAATCGGCCAGCAAGTGACTTTTGATCTTTCTAACC
>VERU01000448.1 GCA_018882485.1 Rhodoferax sp.
GCGGGGGATCAGGTGGATGTGCAGGTGCGGTACGGGCTGGCCAGCGGCGGGTCCATCGTTGATGCCGATGTGGTAGCCGTCCGGCTGGTGCAGGCCGTCCAGCTCCCGTCTGGCCTGGTCCAGCAGGTCGAGCAGGTCTGCGCGTTCGGTATCGCTCAGGTCAAAGAATGAGCCGATATGCCGGTTCGGAATGATCAGGCTGTGTCCCTGGCTTACCGGGTAGGCGTCGCGCACCAGCACGCCAGAGGTGTTGCGCCGCGCGATGCGCTCGGGCGGCAAGGTGCAGAAGGGACAGGGCTTGGCGACCATGGGAGAAGTCTATCGAAAGGATGCGGATCGGCCATGGAATCAGGATGACAATCACTCTATGCGCCGCCGACGCCGTTGGCGGGCGCGCGATCTTCGTCCTGTCCCCGGAGCCCCTGCCATGAGCGATCCCGTGCCGTACACCCCGCCCGCCGTCTGGGAATGGAAGCAGCCCAACGGGGGACGCTTCGCCAGCATCAACCGCCCGGTTTCCGGCGCCACGCACGACAAGCCGCTGCCGGTGGGGCGTCATCCCCTGCAGCTGTATTCGCTGGCCACGCCCAATGGTGTCAAGGTGACGGTGATGCTCGAGGAGCTGCTGGCGCTCGGCCATACGGGGGCCGAATACGACGCCTGGCTGATCCGCATCGGCGACGGCGACCAGTTCGGCAGCGGGTTCGTGGAGGTCAACCCGAATTCCAAGATCCCGGCCCTGCTGGACCGCAGCGGACCGGTGCCGCGCCGGGTGTTCGAGTCGGGGTCCATCCTGCTGTATCTGGCCGAGAAGTTTGGCGCCCTGCTGTCGCGCGACCCGGATGTGCGCACCGAAACGCTCAACTGGCTGTTCTGGCAGATGGGTTCGGCGCCCTACCTGGGCGGAGGATTCGGCCACTTCTACGCCTACGCGCCGACCCGCATCGAGTACGCCATCGACCGCTTTGCCATGGAGGCCAAGCGCCAGATGGACGTGCTGGACCGGCACCTCGCGCAGCATGAGTACATGGCGGGCGCCGAGTACTCGATCGCCGACATCGCCATCTGGCCCTGGTACGGCGCACTGGCCCAGGGCCTGCTGTACGAGGCGGGTGAATTCCTGCAGGTCCACAGCTACCGGCACCTGAACCGCTGGGCCGGGCTGATCGGCTCACGCCCCGCGGTGCGCCGAGGCCGCATGGTGAATCGCGTCAACGGCGACCCGGCCGCCCAGTTGCACGAGCGCCACGACGCCAGCGATTTCGAAACCCGCACCCAGGACCGGCTGCAGTCCGGCCCGGCCGCAGGCACCTGAGGCGGTTCGTCCGCGTGCAGGCCAGTCCGTCAGTGCGACGGGCCGTCGGCCCATGCGCCGGATGCCCGGTCAGGGGCTCTGGCGAGTGCTTTCCAGCCGGTTCAGGTCAAAACCCAGAGCGCCCAGCCGCTGCAGCAGCGCCTGCAGCTCCGCCGCCGGCGGCTGCGGTTGGCGAGCCAGGATCCAGAGGTATTCGCGACCCGGTTCGCTCACCGCCGCCAGCTGGTAGCCGGGGTCCAGATCGATCACCCAGTAGTCAGCCCACAAGGCCGGTATGAAGGCCAGCCAGTCGGGTGCAAAGCGCACCTGCAGCCGCGAGGACTGGGCGCCGCCCACCTGTCGGGCCACGCCATCGGCTTCGATGGAGCTGCCGTCCTGGCGCCGGCAACGGTTGAGTACCCGGACCTGGCCGTCCTGCCGTGCGCTGTACTCAGCGCGCGTGTCGCTGGCGCACTGGCGCTGGAACCAGTTAGGGTACTTGGCGATCTCGTACCAGGTGCCGCCGTAACGCGCCAGGTCCAGGCTGGCGATGCTTTGCAGCGGCCGGGGGGCTGACGCCGGTTGGGCGCTTGCCAGGCTGACGGCGGCGCTCAACAGGCTCGGGATAATCCAGCGCAGGAGGTGATGCATGGCGCCATTGTCCCAGAGTGTTCCACCGCCGGGGGCGGGGGGTGCCCTGCGCGGTTCGCCCCACCCTGCGGCGGTGGTGGTGCTCGCGGGTGTCTGCGCGGCCTTGCACGTGGGCAAGCTCGCCCCCGCGCTGGCGGCGCTGCAGCAGCAACTCGGGCTGGATCTGGTGCTATCGGGTTTCCTGCTGTCGACGGTGCAGCTGGCGGGCCTGCTGCTCGGGCTGGCCGTGGGCCTGAGCGCCGGCTCGCTCGGTTTGCGGCGTTGCCTGCTGGGCGGGCTGGCGGTGCTCACGCTGGCCAGCCTGGTCGGCGGCCTGGCGCGGCAGGTCGGGCTGCTGCTGGCTCTGCGGGCGCTGGAGGGGCTGGGCTTTCTGCTGGTCGTGATGCCGGCACCAGCGCTCATCCGGCAACTGGAAACCACTCGCCGTCTGCCCGCCCGCCTGGGCTGGTGGGGCAGCTACATGCCGCTGGGTACGGCCCTGGCCCTGCTGGTGGGTCCTTTCGTGGTGGCCGGGCCGGGCTGGCCGGCCTGGTGGTGGCTGCTGGCCGGCGTCACGGCCCTGATGGCGGTTGCGGTGTGGCATTGGGTGCCCGCGCCGGGGCGGGTCGATCCCGGCGCTGCGCCAGCGCCACAGGCTGCGCCCTGGAGGGATCGCCTGCGCAGGACCCTCGGCGATCCAGGCCCCTGGCTAGTGGCCCTGTGCTTCGCGGTCTATTCGGCGCAATGGCTGGCGGTGATCGGGTTTCTGCCCTTGCTCTACACGGCGGCGGGTTTGCCCGTGGCCTGGGGTGGAGTACTCATGGCGACGGCGGCGTTGTCCAACGGATTCGGCAATGTGGCAGCGGGTCGCCTGCTGCAGCGGGGCTGGCCGCCCGCGCGCTTGCTGCGCCTGGGCTTTGCGGGCATGGCATGGGGCGCCTGGCTGGCCTATGCCGGCTGGATGGCTGCCGGGGCGGGCGCACCTTGGCGGCTGGCCGGGCTGCCGATGTTCTCGGC
>VERU01000449.1 GCA_018882485.1 Rhodoferax sp.
CGCCAGAAGAACCACGGCGTGAGCTTCCGCGTGATCGCCAAGTGGCTGCGGCTGGCCGGCTGCGACCACCTGCACACCGGCACCGCCGTGGGCAAGCTCGAGGGCGACCCGATGACGGTGCAGGGCTACTACAACGTGTGCCGCGACAGCTACACCCGCACCGACCTGCCGCGCGGCCTGTACTTCGACCAGGACTGGGCCGACCTGAAGAAGGTGATGCCGGTGGCCTCGGGCGGCATCCATGCCGGGCAGATGCACCAGCTGATCGACCTGTTCGGCGACGATGTGGTGCTGCAGTTCGGCGGCGGCACCATCGGCCACCCCATGGGCATCCAGGCCGGCGCGGTGGCCAACCGGGTGGCGCTCGAATGCATGGTGAAGGCACGCAACGAGGGCCGCAACATCCTGCAGGAGGGCCCCGAGATCCTCAAGGCTGCGGCCCAGCACTGCAGCCCGCTCAAGGCCGCGCTCGACACCTGGGGCGACATCAGCTTCAACTACCAGAGCACCGACAGCAGCGATTACGCGGCCACCCCCGCGCTGGCCTGATACCCCCTCACAGACGACCCCAGGAGCCTATTGCCATGATGACCAACCCCACCGGCCGCCTGACGCAAGGCCAGTTCAGCTTTTTGCCCGACCTGAGCGACGCCGAAATCACGCTGCAGATCGAGTACGGCCTGCGCAAGGGCTACGCCTGGAGCGTGGAATACACCGACGATCCGCACCCGCGCAACACCTACTGGAGCATGTACGGCAACCCGATGTTCGACCTGCACGATGCCGCCGGCGTGATGCAGGAGCTCAACGCCTGCCGCGCCGCGTTTCCGCGCCACTACATCCGGCTGATGGCCTTCGACTCGACGCGCAATGTGGAGACCATCGCCATGAGCTTCATCGTCAACCGCCCGGCGGTGGAGCCCGGCTTCACGCTGGAGCGCCAGGAGGTGAACGGACGTTCGCAGCGCTACACCATCCGTGGCTACGCCAGCGTTTCGCCCGAAGGCGAACGCTACAGATAAGATAGCTATAAATCCATATCCATCAAGGGCTGGAAGCCAATTTGACCATGAACTCTCCGCGCTACGCGATCCCTGGCAGCACGCCCGCAGCGGTGCCGGCCGCGTCGGTTTCGGCCGCGCCGGCGACGGCGCCGACGGCCGATCCGGTTGCCGGCGCCCGCTCGGTGGCCGAGGTGCTGGCCGGCTCGCAGGTGGAGGCGGTGCTGGCCGAGCTGGATGCCGATCTGGTGGGCCTGCGTCCGGTGAAGGCCCGCATCCGCGACATCGCGGCGCTGCTGGTGATCGACAAGCTGCGAGGCAACCTCGGGCTGACCAGCCAGGCGCCCAGCCTGCACATGTGCTTCAGCGGCAACCCCGGCACCGGCAAGACCACCGTGGCCCTGCGCATGGCGCAGATCCTGCACCGGCTGGGCTATGTGCGCAAGGGCCACCTGGTATCGGTCACCCGCGACGACCTGGTGGGCCAGTACATCGGCCACACCGCGCCCAAGACCAAGGAGGTGCTCAAGCGCGCCATGGGCGGGGTGCTGTTCATCGACGAGGCCTACTACCTGTACCGGCCCGAGAACGAACGCGACTACGGGCAGGAGGCGATCGAGATCCTGCTGCAGGTGATGGAAAACCAGCGCGACGACCTGGTGGTGATCCTGGCCGGCTACAAGGACCGCATGGACACGTTTTTCCAGTCCAATCCGGGCATGAGCTCGCGCATCGCCCACCATCTGGACTTTCCGGACTACGCGGTGCCCGAGCTGCAGCAGATCGCCGGCCAGATGCTGGCGCAGCAGAACTACCGCTTTGGCGCCGGCGCCGCCGAGGCGTTTGAGCGCTACCTGCAGCTGCGGCTGCAGCAACCCCACTTTGCCAACGCCCGCAGCGTGCGCAACGCCCTGGACCGGGCGCGGCTGCGCCAGGCCAGCCGGCTGTTTGCCGACCGGGAGCGGCGGCTGACCGCCGAGGACCTGTGCACCCTCGCTACCGAAGACATCCTGGGCAGCCGGCTGTTCCGGGCGGCCTGATGGACGCCCGACCGCCGGCGCGCCGACCCCGTGCCCCTTGCCGCCCCTGGCCCACGCCCCTGGATCTGCCCTCCCTACCACCCAGCCGAACCCGAACCGGAGACCCCTCATGCTCTATGCCCTGATCTTTGACGTCGATGGCACCCTGGCCGACACCGAGGAGGCCCACCGCGAGGCCTTCAACCAGGCCTTCGAGCAGGCCGGCATGGACTGGCACTGGGACGTGCCGCTGTACACCGAACTGCTGCAGATCTCGGGCGGGCGGGAGCGGCTGCTGCATTACTGGCGGCAGCAGCGGCCGGATGTGCAGGATGTGGGTGGCTCGGGCGTGCGCGACACCATCGCCCGGCTGCACGAGCTCAAGACCGCGGCCTACGAGGCCCGGGTCGGCGGCGGCGACCTGTCCTTGCGCCCCGGCGTGCTGGCGCTGATCGAGGAGGCGGCCAACGCCGGCCTGCAGCTCGGGATCGCCACCACCACCTCGCCGGTGAACATCGCCGCCCTGCTGCGCGCCGCCCTCGGGCCGGCCTGGCAGCACCTGTTTTCGGTGATCGAGGACGCCTCCACCGCCGAGCGCAAGAAGCCCCACCCCCAGGTGTACCTGCAGACCCTGCGCCGGCTGGGGCGCGACGCGGCCGAATGCCTGGCGTTCGAGGATTCGGCCAACGGCCTGCAGGCCGCGCGAGGCGCCGGCCTGGCCACCGTGATCACCCCCACCGGTTACACCGCCGCCCACGACTTCACGGGGGCGCTGCGGGTGCTGCCCAGCCTCGACGGCTGTACCGTGGCCGATCTGCGCAGCTGGCACAAAGAGCGCGCCTGAGCCGCACGGCCCACCCGCCACCCGCCCATCCTGTCAACGGCCCTGCTCGCCCGCCATCCCCCACCCCCGTGC
>VERU01000450.1 GCA_018882485.1 Rhodoferax sp.
GTGCACCGATGCCGCGGGGCAGACCGACGTGATGCGCGGCGAGGAGACCCAGATCTGGGGCGCCGATGCGCCGCCCGGCAGTTGTTGCCTGCTGCCCGGAACGCACAGCAAGTGGGCCTGGCTGGGTGATGGAGGGGCCATCGCGCACTTCGCCACCTACATGACCGGGGAGTTGTACGCCCTGCTCACGCAGCACGGCATACTGGGCCGACTGATGCAGTTCGGTGCGTCCAGCCCCGACGATCTGGCCGCTGGCGTGCGCCTGGGCCTGCAGGGCGGTGCCGGGCTGTCGCACACCCTGTTCGCAGCCCGCACTGCCGGACTGACGGGGCGCGTTCCGCCTCAGGGCTTGCCCGATTTCCTGTCGGGCATCCTGATCGGTGCGGAGCTGGGCGCGGCCACGGCCGATTGGTCTGCGGCCGCGCGCCGACAGGGCGTCACGCTGATCGGCGACGCCGCCCTGTGCCAGCGCTACGAGTGGGCGCTGCAGCTGCAGGGGATTGCATCGCGCCGCGCTCCAGATACCGCCACGGTGGCCGGCCAGTGGCGCCTGGCCCTGGCCCTGGGTCTGGTGGGTTGATGGCATGAGCTCCGAAAAACCAGAGGGCGTGAATGGCGAAGTCGCAGCCCGCCTGCAGGCGCTGGCGCAAGATCCGCTGATCGCCATCTTGCGAGGCGTCCTGCCCTCCGAGGTGCTGGGGGTGGCCGAGGTGCTGCTGCAGGCCGGGTTCCGGGTGATCGAGGTGCCGTTGAATTCGCCCCAGGCCTTGCTCAGCATCGAGCGGCTGGCGCAGCGGTTCGGCCGGCAGGCGCTGATCGGCGCCGGCACGGTGCTGAGCGAAGCCGATGTGGAAGACTGCGTCCGGGCTGGCGCCCGGCTGGTGCTGGCGCCCAACCTGCACCTGGGGGTCGTGACCCGGGCGGTCGCGCTGGGCGTGGCCGTGATGCCGGGTGTGGCGACCCCGAGTGAGGCTTACTCGGCATTGGCTGGGGGGGCACACGCGCTCAAACTGTTCCCGGCCGACGTGCTGGGCCCGGCTTCCTTCAAGGCCTGGCGCCCGGTGTTTCCGGCGGGCGTGGGCTTTTTTGCGGTGGGGGGCGTGCACGCCGGCAACCTGGCCGATTTCAGGGCCGCTGGCGCCACCGGTGCCGGACTGGGATCCTCCCTGTACACCCCGGGTCTGAGCCTGGCCGACCTGCAGGACCGGGCTGCCCGCATCCTGGCCGCCTGGCGCTCCGCCCGGGACCGGACCGGGTCCGGGGGACGTTGAGCCATCCGTTGAGCTATCCGGTCACCCGCTTCAGTGCCCCGGTTCCGACCCGGGGCGCTGGCGGTGGAATGTGAGCGGGATGCCGGCGCCGGCCGCCGCGCGTTCGCGCCGGGCCTGGGCGACCACGGCCGGCTTCATGCGGCCCACCACATGCATCTCGCAGGGCTTGCAGTCGAAGCGCAGGGTGAGCTTTTCCCGACCGTTGACGAGCTGCAGGGGTTCTGCCCGCACCGTGCCCTGCACGCCGGTCACGCCCTTGGCCTGCTTGGGGCACAGGCTGAGGGAGAACCGGACGCAGTGCTTGGTGATCATCAGGCTGACTTCGCCCGGCTCCTCGATCGCCTCATAGGCCGGCGCGATCAGCTGCACGCCGTGCCGCTCGTAAAAGCGGCGGGCCGCGCTGTTGAGCACGTTGGCCAGGTAGCTCAGGTGTTGTTCGGGGTAGGGCACCGGAGGCTCCACAGCGGCCGCCCGCACCGGCCGTGACACGGCTTGCTGCCGCGTCGTCTCCAGGGCCGCGACCGCATCCCGCCGCATGCTGTTGAGCACGGATGCCGGTACAAAATAGCCCGAAACCCCCGCCACATCGACATCCAGTGCTTCGAAAATCGTAGCACCCAGGCGACCCAGCTGCTCGCGCGCGCTGGCGCTGGCCTGCCCGGCGTCGGTGGCCCGATCGGGCGGGCCGGGATGCCGGACCGACGCGCTGCAGCCGTCCTCGTCGGTCACGGTCAGAACGAGGCCGGCGGCGCCCGCTGCGTCGGCGCCGGGCGGATCGGCCTGCAGCCGCAGCCACAGGCCGATGCGCCGGTCGCTGGACTTCTTCTCCAGCATGCGCTGCCAGCTGGCGTCGCGGTTGCGGTTGACGGTGACGCCGCGCCGCAGGTCCTTCAGACCGGCCAGCGCGTCCTTGGGAAACACCCGCCAGTGGCCTTGCCGGGCGTCCAGCGGCTCGGCGCGGTTGATCGCCAGCCCGGTCAGTTCCTGCTGCAGGTCGAAGTAGCACAGCCCGTCGCCGTTGTGCAGCGTCTGGTCTGCGCGGTCCAGCCGCAGTTCCACCCAGTCGGGGCCGACCCGCTCGACCGAACCGATCGGCTGGCCGGGATTTTTGGGGCTGTCGAAGGCGCCGATGTCTTCCCTGCGGCCATGGACGAAGTAATCGGTGAATTCGCGGTTGAAATTCTGGTTCGGGTCCGGCGTGAACCCCAGCCGGGTGCGACCGCTGCTGGCGCGGGCCAGCGGTTGCGCGGACTCGGTGCGCGCTTCGACCAGCTCGTCGAGCAGGCGCCGGTAGTGCCCGGTGATGTTCTTCACATAGCCGAGGTCCTTGTAGCGCCCCTCGATCTTGAAGCTGCGGATGCCGGCGTCCACCAGCGCGGCCAGGTTGGCGCTCTGGTTGTTGTCCTTCATGCTCAGCACATGCTTGTCGTGGGCCACGAAGCGGCCCTGGGCATCCACCACCTGGTAGGGCAGGCGGCAGGCCTGGCTGCATTCGCCCCGGTTGGCGCTGCGGCCGGTGTGGGCATGGCTGATGTAGCACTGGCCGCTGTAGGCCACGCACAGCGCCCCGTGCACAAAATACTCCAGCGTGCAGTGGGTGGCGGCACGGATCTCGCGGATCTGCTCCAGCGTCAGCTCCCGCGCCAGCACCAGCTGCGA
>VERU01000451.1 GCA_018882485.1 Rhodoferax sp.
CCGTAGGCCACAAGCGCGTTCTTCACGCCGGGCCAGTTCAGCTGGTTCACCGCCGATTCGAACAGCGCCCGCTGCTTGAGTTGTCCAGGCGTCTTGGCCGGCAGCGAGCGGGCGATGTCGCGCAGGCGCTCCAGCGGAAACGGCGGATCGTTGTCGGCGCCGGATATCTCGTTGTAGACCGACCGGTAGTTGGCCGGGGTGGGTGCCATCTTGCGCACGGACAATTGCTTGAGCGTGTCGCGGGCAATCTCGGAAGGCGTCCTGTCGGTCATGGCGATGCGTGCTACACAAGTTGTAGCGCAAAACAGAGTGTGGGAGCGGTCTGGGGCCCATGGGGCTCCCGAATCAGGGCGGCCACCCAGGGTGGCTGGTGCGCGGACCGTGCTGCCTTGCGCCGGCCCATGATAACAAGCCCGTCTCAGCCGGCCCGGCGGTGCCGTGCCAGAAAATCAGCGACCGCCCGCGTCAGCGCCTCGGGCTGGTCGCGGTGCGGGGAGTGGCCGCAGCCGGCCAGTTCCAGCAGTTCCGTGCCGGCTACCCGTTCTGCGATGCCACGGATCTGCGCCAGGGTGCCGTATTCATCCTCCAGGCCCTGGACCGCCAGCACCGGGCAGCCGATCGCCCCCAGTTCGGGCCGGATGTCCCAGCTCCGGAAGGCCGGGTCCAGCCAGACCTCGTTCCAGCCCAGGAAGGCGGAGTCCGGATCGTCGTGGTAACGCGCCAGCCGATCCCGCAGATCGGTGGTCTGCCAGGCCTGGCGGGTCTGCGCGATGCTGGCCACCGACACCGGCTCGACCAGGATGTGCGGCGCCAGAACGATGGCGCCGCCCACCCGATCCGGAGCAAAGGCCGCGTACAGCAGGGCGATGCTGCCGCCGTCGCTGTGGCCGAACAGCCAGGGCGCCGGCTGGGACTGGTCCACCCCCAATGCCGCCAGCAGGGCCGGCAGCAGTTCGCGCGCCTGCCGGTGCATGAAGTCGGGGCCCCAGCGCTCGCCGGGCCGGCGGGGTGTGGAGCGCCCGTACCCCGGCCGGGAGTACACCAGGCCGCGCAGACCGCAGGCCATGCACAGCCGGTGGGGGAAATCCCGCCACATGGCGACCGAGCCCAGCCCTTCATGCAGAAACACCAGAACGGGTGCGCTGGCGTCGGCACAACCCACCCAGCGGTACTCGATCTGCTGCTGGCGACCGTCCCAGTTCAGCACCACCCGGTCGGAATTGGATGATGAAATCATGCCCTAACCCTTATGAAACATGAATAGTTAGCTACAAATACCATAGTGCGCTGGTGATCGGGCGTCGTTGACTGACCCGGCCTGTTCCTGCATTTCCTGCCCGTGTCCCCTTGCGGATCTTCGCAACATGCATTATTGTGCGTGTTTTCAGGTCGCTGATGCAGCGGCCATCAAACAAGCACGATATTGCATACCATGTTGACGAACGAGTTGGAACCGGTCGCGGCGCCGGTGGCGTCGCCCGCCCCGCGCCATTCTTTTCTGGTGGCCCTGGGCGAGCGGGTCAGGGCCCTGCGGGCCCGCAGGGGCATGACGCGCCGGGCCGTTGCGGTCGCGGCCCAGGTGTCGGAGCGCCATCTGGCGAACCTCGAATACGGGGAGGGCAATGCCTCCATCCTGGTGCTGCAGCAGGTCGCAGCGGCGCTGCAGTGCTCGCTGGCCGAACTGATCGGTGACATCACCACGTCTTCGCCGGAATGGTTGCTGATCCGCGAACTGCTGGCCGAGCGCGACGAGGAGTCCTTGCGCCGCGCCCGCATCGCGCTGGCCGAATTGCTGGGCGGCGCCTCGGCGCCGGCCGGTGCGGCGGCCAGTCCCCGGGTGGCGCTGGTGGGTCTGCGGGGCGCCGGCAAGTCCACGCTGGGCGCCATGCTGGCCGAAGACCTGGGCTTTCCCTTTGTGGAACTGAGCCGGCAGATCGAGCAGTTTGCCGGCTGCAGCGTGTCTGAAATCCAGGCGCTGTACGGCGTCAATGCCTACCGCCGCTACGAGCGCCGCGCGCTGGAGGAAGCGATCCAGATCTACCCCGAGGCGGTGATCGCAACGCCCGGCGGCCTGGTGTCCGATCCGGCGAATTTCAACCTGCTGCTGGCCCACTGCAGCACGGTGTGGCTGAAGGCCGACCCGGAGGACCACATGCGGCGTGTGATGGCCCAGGGCGATCTGCGGCCCATGGCCGCCAGTCGCGAGGCGATGGAAGACCTGCGGGGCATCCTGGCGGGCCGGGCGCCTTTCTACTCCAAGGCCCAGCGCTCGCTGGACACCAGCGCACAGCCCCTGGAGGCCACCTTCTGGCTGTTGCGCCGTCAGGTGCGCGAGCTGCTGCAGCTGCCTGCATGAAGAAAATCGAAAAAGATGCACTAAAGTGCTTGACACCGGTTGGAACACGCAATATAGTTCAACTTATCCGGGAGCCATGAGGGCCCGGTTCAGTCCGACTACCCGATAAACCACCGAGGAAACAGCCATGACCCATCCCGCCCGCGTCGATTACCAGACCTCCCCGTCCCAATACCGCCACTGGAAGCTCAGCTTCGAGGGCCCGGTCGCCACCCTGAAAGCCGACTTCGACGAAAACGCCGGACTGCGTCCGGGTTACAAGCTCAAGCTCAACAGCTACGACCTGGGTGTGGACATCGAGCTCAACGATGCGATCAATCGCATCCGTTTCGAGCATCCCGAAGTGCGCACCGTCGTGGTGACCAGCGCCAAGGAAAAAGTGTTCTGCTCCGGCGCCAACATCTTCATGCTGGGCGTGAGCAGCCATGCCTGGAAAGTGAACTTCTGCAAGTTCACCAATGAAACCCGCAACGGCCTGGAAGACTCCTCCAGCCACAGCGGCCTGAAGTTCCTGGCTGCGGTCAACGGCGCTTGCGCCGGCGGCGGCTACGAAGTGGCCCTGGCC
>VERU01000452.1 GCA_018882485.1 Rhodoferax sp.
CCTCCAGGGCTACCCGGTCAACGGTGGCCGGCACGGACGGCGGTCGCCCCAGCAGCTGTTCGAACAGGGTCGGCCGGGCATAACTCAGGCTCACGGCATCGAGACGCAGGGCGCGGGCGACACCCGGTTCACCCGACTGCGCTGGCCGGTCCTGCAGTCCGTCCAGCGGAATGCGACGGGATTCGGCGGCGCGGTGGCAGCGGCTGAGCGCCGCGCCTGGAACCGGCACCAGCTCCGGTCTGCGGCTTCGGCAATCGGTCTCGACCAGCTCACAGCGGTCCGCGAAGGCGCAACCCGCCTGGACAGCCCCCGGCGCGGGCGGGCGCCCCGCCAGCGCGGCCGGCAGGCCCTGCCGGGACAGCCGCGGTATCGAGGCCAGCAGGCCACGGGCGTAGGGATGGGCCGGATCGAGCAGCACATGGCGGGTGCTGCCCTCGAGCACCACCTCACCGGCATACAGCACCACGACCCGCTCGCAGACGCGCGCGATCGCGCCGAGATCGTGGCTGACGTACACCATGGCGGTGCCGGTCTGACGATTGATGGACCGCAACAGGTCGAGGATGTGGGCCTGCGTCGTGACATCCAGCCCGGTGGTCGGCTCATCGAGCAGCAGTACCTCGGGCTCGCCGGCCAGCGCCATCGCGATCGCCACGCGCTGTTGCTGGCCGCCCGAGAGCTCGTGCGGATAGCGCTGTGCGATCAGCTCCGGCTGCGGCAGACGCACCTGCGCCAGCAGTTGCAGCATCCGACCGGGGTGCTCCTGCACCGGCCGCCAGCTGTGCAGCGCCAGCGCCTCGATGATCTGACGTCCGATACGCAGCGTCGGCGTCAGGGCCTGACCGGCATTCTGGGGTACCAGCGCGATGCGACCGCCGCGCAGCGCCTCGATGCCCTGGCGATCCAGGGCCAGCAGATCGATGTCCGACAGATGCACCGAACCCCCGGTCACCTGCAGGCCGGGCTTGAGATAGGCCATGGCCGCCAGGGCCAGCGTGCTCTTGCCCGAACCGCTTTCGCCGACCAGGCCCACGGTCTCACCCCGGAAAACCCGGAAATCGATATTGCGCAACACCGACAGCATCGAACCCGCCCGGCTGGCAAAGCCGACGCTCAGGTCCCGGATCTGAAGCAGGGGCGCGTCCGACATGTCAGATCGGGGCTTTCTGCGCGCGATCCACGCCCAGCGTCTTGGCCAGCGCGTCGGCACTCAGGTTGATGCCTATGATCAGCGAACTCAGGGCGGCCATGGGATACAGGCCCGCCCACGGCGCGATGGCCAGGAAGGTCCGCGAGTCCGCCACCATCAACCCCCAGTCCGGAGTCGGGGGCGAGACGCCGAAGCCGAGAAACGACAGCGAACTGAAGGCCAGCAGCATCCATGACCAGCGCATGGCACCTTCCACCATCAGTGCATCCAGCACATTGGGCAGCAGCTCAGTGCGGATGATGGCCAAGCGGCCGTGGCCACGGGCGCGCGCCGACAACACGAAATCGCGCGCCACCACGTTGTGCGCCGCCGCCCGCGCAATCCGGATCACCGGGATGCCGTAGAACACGGCCAGTGTCGGGATCAGCACCTGGATGCCGGTACCGAAAGTCGAGATCAGCAGCAGCATCTTGAGGATCCAGGGCAGGGCCAGGAACGCGTCGACCACGCGCATCAGCACATCATCCAGGCGCCCTCCGACCAGGCCCAGGTAGACGCCGGCAAAGCCACCCCAGAGCACCGCCAGCGGCGTGGCCACCAGGGTGACCAGAATGGCCTCCCGGCCGCCCAGCAGCGTGCGGGTGAGCACATCCCGGCCCAGGTGATCCGTGCCAAACCAGTGCACGCCGTCGGGGGGACTGAGGATCAGGGGCGCGCTGATAGCCTTGTAATCGAACGGAACCAGCCAGGGGCTGGCCAGTGCCACCGCGAGGTGGGCCATCACCAGCACCAGTCCGATCGCACCCGACGGCCGCGAGAGCATCTCACGCATCACGTGCAGCAGCCCCGCACTCCGGGTCCGGCCGGGGCGACTGAGATCGGCAGACAGACCGGCGGTGTTCATGATCGCCGGGAATGGGCGGTGCGAAGGCGCGGATTGGCCAGCAGGGTCAGCAGGTCGGCCGTCAGATTGACCACCACGTAGACCGTGGCCACGATCAGGGCGATCGCCTGCACCAGGGCCAGATCACGATCCGAGATCGCGCCGATCATGAGACGCCCGAGACCTGGGTAATTGAACACCATTTCAATGACCACGACGCCGCCGAGCAGCCAGGCCACGGTCAGGGCCACGACATGAATGGCCGGCAGCAGCGCATTCGGCAGCACGTGGCGCAGCACCATGGTCCGGTAAGGTACGCCTTTGAGCGTGGCCATGCGCACGTATTCGCTGTCGAGCACCTCGATCATGCTGGAGCGCACCGTGCGCAGGATATGGGCCGTCATCACCATCGACAGCGCCGCGACCGGGAGAATGATCTCGGGGAAGAAGCGCGACAGCGGCGCATCCGGCGGTGTCAGGACAATCCCGGGCAGCCAGCCCAGCCAGCCGCTGAAAACCAGGATCAGGATGGTGGCCGACACGAACTCCGGGATCGTCATCGCCGCGATGGCCAGCGCCGACAGCGTCAGGTCCAGCGCCCGATCGCGCCGCAGGGCCGCCAAGACGCCGGCCGCGAACGCCAGCGGGAGGCCGGCCGCCAATGCCGTCGCCCCCAGCAGCAGCGAGTTGCGGACCCGGTCGGCAACCAGGGTGCTGATGCGCTTGCTCGAATGCGCCGACACGCCGAAATCGCCACGCACGGCACCCGAAGCCCACTGCAGATAACGCTGGTGGGCCGGCCGGTCAAGACCCAGCTCGGCGCGGCAATTGGCCAGGCGCTGGCCCTGCGCATCCTGCTTGAGCAGGGCGGTACAGGCATCGCC
>VERU01000024.1 GCA_018882485.1 Rhodoferax sp.
AACGTGTTGTAGGGGATCACGATGAACGACACGAGCAGCACGGCCCCTGCGACGAGGGCCACCGTGAAGGCCGGCTGGGACGCCCGACAGGCCAACGACCTGTCACACACCCTGGGTCTGACGGAGCACCTGGCCAAGCCGCTTTACATGCTGTCGGCGGGCAGTCGGCGCAAGGTGGGCCTGGTGGCGGCGGCGGCCAGCAGTGCCGACCTCATCTTGCTGGACCAGCCCTTCGCGGCGCTGGATGCCGCCTCGTGCCAGCAGCTGATCCGGCTGCTGGTCCAGGCGGCGCGGCAGTCGCGCAGCGCCTGGGTGGTCGCGGATTACGAGGTCCCGCCCGGCTGGCCCGCCGGCCAGTCCGACCGCCGCATCGAACTGGGCGGCTGAAGGCCGGTAGACGCTCCGGTCGTGCGCCCCCGACGGGCTATTTGCTATTTTTTAGATAGCAAACAATCCATATGAATCAAGGCATTGTGTCGCATTTGATGCCTGATTTTCCGGACGGATCCAGCCCAGGGGCCTCCATTTAGGGAGGCTGCTCCACATTCGACAGTCCGATGCGTTAACATGGCTTTATTGCTGCACTGCAACATGGATTCGGAACTCACCCTGCAACTCAGCCTGGACGACCTGCTGGCCGACCTGCGCCATGCCCGGCGTGGCGGCGACCTGAGCCGGCTGGCGCTGATCGCCTACTGCGAAGTGCGGCGCTGGGCCCGGCAGGCGCACCAGGATGCGCTGGCGCAGCGCTCGGCGGCCATCGTGATCGGCTCGCCCCATGCCAGCCGGGACGCCTTTCTGGCGGACATCGACGCCCTGATCGCCCAACTCGACCAGATCCGCTCGCAGGTCGTGTGACGCGGCCCGGCGCGCCGCGCGGCGATTCGTCCCGGCACGACTTGCCGCCTTCTCCGGGGCTCCGGTATATTGCGGTTTTAGGAGAATCGCCTGTGCCCACTGCAAGCCCCGGGTCGTCATCCGCTGCAGCCGATGCGTCCTCTCCCTCGCCCAGCCGCGAGGCCGCTCCACCGCGCCACATCCGCCTGACCTCGCACGCCAGCGGCTACGGGTCGATTCCCATCCGCTGGGGCGCCGAAACACCGGCCCAGCGCGGCCCCGTGGTGGGGACCACCACCACCCGCGCCCATCGCAACGTCATCGGCACGCACAGCGGCTCCTACAGCGTGTACCGGGCCCTGGCCGTGGCCGCGGGCGCCCTGTCGCGCGACCACCGGGCCGACCTGACCAACACGGCCCCCACGGACACCATCGGACCCTATCCGGCGTGGAGCGAACCGGGGCGCATCGTGTCGCTGGACCCCTGGGGCGCCGTAGTAGCCGACGTGTTCCGCAGCGAGCTGGCTGCGGGCTACGACATCCGGCCGACCATCGCCGTGACCAAGGCCCACGTCATCCTGCCCGAGGTGATCGAGGCCTTGCAGAAGGGCCGCCTCAAGGCCGATGGACGCCTGCTCACCGAGTCGGGGGCTGCGCTGGTGACCAAGGCGGCCATCGAACCCGTCTGGTATCTGCCCGGCGTGGCGCGCCGCTTCGGTTGCACCGAGGCCGATCTGCGGCGGGTGCTGTTCGAGGAGACCGGTGGCATGTACCCGGAACTGGTGACGCGCTCGGACCTGGAAGTGTTCCTGCCACCCATCGGGGGACAGACCGTCTACATCTTCGGCAACCCGCGCGATCTGGCCAATCCCGAGGTGGAACTGACCGCCCGGGTGCACGACGAGTGCAACGGCTCGGACGTGTTCGGCTCGGACATCTGCACCTGCCGCCCCTACCTGACGCACGCGATCGAGGAATGCATCCAGGGTGCGCAGCGCGGCGGCGTCGGTCTGGTCGCCTACTCTCGCAAGGAAGGACGGGCGCTGGGGGAAGTGACCAAGTTCCTGGTCTACAACGCCCGCAAGCGGCAGGTCGGCGGCGACACCGCGGACCAGTATTTCGCCCGCACCGAGTGCGTGGCCGGGGTGCAGGACATGCGCTTCCAGGAGTTGATGCCCGATGTGCTGCACTGGCTGGGGGTGCGCAAGATCCACCGCCTGGTGTCCATGAGCAACATGAAATACGACGCGATCACCAGCGCCGGCATCGAGGTCGGCGTGCGGGTGAACATCCCGGACGAGCTGATCCCTGCCGATGCCCAGGTGGAGATGGACGCCAAGAAGGCCGCCGGCTATTTCACCCCGGGGGCCGTGCCAGGCGCGGACGAGCTGCGCCAGGCCAAGGGACGGGGGCTGGACGCGTGAACGCGGCCGAGGCGGCCGAGCTGCTGCGCGGCACACCGGCCATCCGGGACCGCGCCGCCGCCCTGCTGGCGCGGGCGCGGGCCGGTCAGTCCGAAGCGTTCCGGATCAACGACGAGGCCCTGGCGCCCGCCGCACGGCTGGTGGCCGAAGTCACGCGGCAACGCTATCCGGACCTGCGCATCCCCTACCACAGCCGCTGGCGTCACTTCGAGGCCGGGGGCCTGGACCGCCGGCCCGGCCTGGAGCAGCGGCTGGCTGCGCTGCCGCCGGCGCAGCGTGCCCGCAGCCGGGTCGACCTGGCCGTGGTCAGCGTGCTGCTCGATGCCGGTGCGGGCCCGCGCTGGCGCTTCCAGGAGTCCCAAACCGGCCAGACGCACAGCCGTTCCGAAGGTTTGGGGCTGGCCAGTTTCCACGCCTTCCTGGACGGCCTGTTTTCCAGTGATCCGGACCAGCCTTTGCAGGCCGACGCGCGGGGACTGCAGGCGCTGGACGACGACCGGCTGGCCCGCGCCTTTCAGGTCGGACCGGACAACCCCCTGGTCGGCCTGCAGGGGCGGGCCGACCTGATGCGGCGCCTGGGCGCCTGCCTGCAGGCCCAGCCCGAGGTCTTTGGCCCGGATGGCCGTCCGGGTGGTCTGCTGGACAACCTGATGGCCGGCGCGACGCCGGGCCCTTCAGGTGCCAAGCCCGGGATCGAAGCCGGCGCCATCCTGCACCTGCTGCTGCGCGCGCTGGCGCCGATCTGGCCCGCGAGCAACCCGCTGGGCGGGATCCCACTGGGCGACTGCTGGCGGCACGAGGCGGTGCGGGGACCGGGCGCCAGCGACGGCTGGATGCCGCTGCACAAGCTCTCGCAATGGATGAGTTATTCGCTGCTGGAACCGTTGCAGTGGTCGGGCCTGAAGGTGCGCGGGCTGGACACCCTGACCGGCCTGGCCGAATACCGCAACGGCGGACTGCTGATCGACGCCGGTGTGTTGCAACTGCGCGACCCGCAGCTGGCGCGGCGCGAATGGACCCCAGCCGATCCGCTGGTGGTCGAATGGCGCGCGCTGACGGTGGCCCTGCTCGACGAACTGGCGCCCCGGGTACGCGCCGAGTTGCAGCAGACCCCGGCGCAGATGCCCCTGGCCTGCGTGCTCGAAGGCGGAACCTGGGCGGCCGGGCGGGTGCTGGCTCAGCGTGCGCGCGGCGGCGATCCGCCCCTGACCATCCGCAGCGACGGCACCGTGTTCTGAACCCTCCGAACCCATCACCCTCACACCCCACCGAAAGGCAACCTGCCCATGAGCGAAGTCCACGTCATCGATCACCCGCTGGTGCAGCACAAGCTCACCCTGATGCGCAAGAAGGAGGCCAGCACCAACAGCTTCCGGCGCCTGCTGCGGGAGCTGTCCGCGTTGATGGCCTACGAAGTGATGCGCGACGTGCCCATGCACGACGTCACCATCGAGACCCCGCTGGAGACCATGACGGCCCGGGAGATCGATGGCAAGAAGCTGGTGCTGGTGTCCATCCTGCGCGCCGGCACGGGCATTCTGGATGGCATGCTGGAGGTGGTGCCGGGCGCCCGGGTCGGACATGTCGGCCTGTACCGCGACCCGAAGACGCTGATGGCCGTGGAGTACTACTTCAAGATGCCGCAGGACATCGCGGAGCGCGACCTCATCGTCGTGGATCCGATGCTGGCCACCGGCAACTCGGCGATCGCTGCGGTCGACCGGCTCAAGGAACTGCGGCCGCGCTCCATCAAGTTCGTCTGCCTGCTGACCTGCCCGGAGGGCATCTCGGCGCTGCAGAAGGCGCACCCGGACGTGCCCATCTACACCGCGGCCATCGACCGCCAGCTCAACGAGCACGGCTATATCTTGCCTGGCCTCGGCGATGCCGGCGACCGGATGTTCGGCACCAAGTGATGCCGCAGGCCCGCAGCGCCCCACCGGCCCCGACAGCGGACTGCATGCTCAGCTGCGGGTGGACCGACGCCTGGCCGTTGGCCGCAGGAGACCGCTACGAGGCACGCTTTACCGATCCCTTGTCCAGCCTGACGCTGCAGGCCACGGCCTGAGCGATCGGGCGGGCGCGCCGGCTTCAGGCGGCTTCAGGCAGGCAGGGGCTCCACCGTGCCGAACTGCCGCCGTGCATACGCCAGGCCGCGACCGGGGCCGGTGCCGAAATCCTGCACCTCGCCGATCAGGATGTCGTGGTCTCCGGCCGGCAAAACCTGCCACAGCCGGCAATCGAACCAGGCCACCGCGCGGGGCAGCCGCAACCGCCCGGAGGCAGCGCGCTCCCCTTGCAGCCCGGCAAAACGCTGGGCCTGCGTGCCGCGCGAAAACTGCTGGGCCAGTCCGGCCTGCGACTGCTCCAGCACATTCACCAGATAACCACCGCCCTTGACGAAAGCCTCATGGCTGTGCGAGGAGCGGCCCACGCTCCACAGCACCAGAGCCGGGTCCAGCGACACGGTGTTGAAGGAATTGCAGGTCATGCCCCAGTCGGCATCCTGGTAGCGGGCGGTCACCACCGTGACCCCGGTGGCAAAGCAACTCATGGCGTCCCGCAGGCTCATCGTCGCACCCCGCTGCCCAGGGGCGTGGCCGGCAGCCCGGCCGGCACGCGTCCATAGACCTCGGGCATCGCACAGGTGCGCAGCTGGGGCAGGACCTTGGTGCCGAAAATCTCACACTCGTCGAGGTGCGGGTAGCCGGAAAAGATGAAAGCCCGGATGCCCATGGCCATGTAGCGTTCGATCTTGCTCAGCACCTGATCGACGCTGCCGACCAGCGCCGCGCCGCAGCCCGAACGGGCACGCCCGACACCGGTCCACATGCCCGGCTCGATGAAGCCCTCGTCATCGGCCAGCTCGCGGTTGCGGGCCTGGATGCTGACGCCGAAATTCTTCGCGTCCAGGGCCCGCTCGCGAATGCGCCGTCCCTCCTCGTCGTCGAGCCGCGAGACCAGTTCGCGGGCGTACTCGCGGGCCTCGGCTTCGGTGTCGCGCACGATCATGTGCACCCGCAGGCCGTAGTCGAGCACCCGACCGTAATGCTGGGCCCGCGCATGGACCACCCGCATGCGATCGGCCAGCGCGGCTTCGGCCTCGGGCCACATCAGGTACACATCGCAATGAGCGGCGCAGAGATCGACCGCCTCGGGCGAGTAGCCGCCGAAATACAGCAAGGGCCCACCCTTCTGGTAGGGCCGCACTGGATCGGTATCCAAGTCCTTGAAGGTGTAGATCTGACCTTCGTGGTCGATACGGTCCCGCGTCCAGGCCTGCTTGAGGATCTCGACCACCTCGCGAGACCTCTGGTAGCGGTAGGCGTTGCTGGCCGTTTCGCCCGGAAAATCCGACGAGATGACATTGAGGATCAGGCGACCGCGCAGCATGTGGTCCAGCGTGGCGACCGTGCGCGCCAGCATGATGGGCTGCACCTCGCCGCAACGGATCGCCGCCAGGAAGTTCATGTGCTGCGTCAGAGGGGCCATGGCCGCCACGAAGCTCAGGGTGTCCTGCCCCACCTGGTAGGAGGAGGGGCACAGGATGTTGCGATAACCCAGCCGGTCGGCGAGTTCGGCGATGGCGCGGGTGTTTTCCCAGCTGCTGCGCAGGTCGCCCTCGGGCACCCCGAGATGGCGGTAATCATCGGAACACAGCGGCGCGAACCACGCGACCTCGGCGGCGGAGAGCCCCGCACTTCGGACCGGAACAATCATGATGGGAACCTGTTGTGGTGGATCAAGGAATCGAATCGGGATATAGTTTAAGGGATATGAAGGAATAGTGCAGGACTTTTCGATCACGATCCGGTTCCCACAGCCCACACCCCACCCAGCCATCCATGCCGAACCTGGCCCCCTTCGAGCTTCCGGCCGCCACCGCGACCGCCTTGCCGCTGTACCTGCGGATCGCGGAGCTGCTCACGCGAGAGATCGCCGCCGGCCACTACCGGTCCGGTGAGAGGCTGCCCGCCGAGGAGACGCTGGCGCAGCGCCTGGGGGTGGCCACGGGCACGCTGCGCAAGGGGCTCGACGTGCTGCGCCAGCGGGGCCTGCTGGTGCGCCGCCAGGGCTCCGGCACCTATGTCCGCAGCGCCGATGCCCCGCGCCCGGAAGGACGCAGCATCTACGAATTTTTCCGCCTCGAGCGGGTCGCCGGCGGCGGCCTGCCGACGGCGGCCGTACTGGACCTGCGCAGCCTGCGCAAGCCGGCTCACGTGCCCGACTTCGGAGCCGGCGCCACCCAGCGCTGTCATCGGCTGAGGCGACTGCGTTGCCTCAATGGGGAGCCGGTGGCGCTGGAGGAAATCTGGTTCGACGCGCGCCACGTCCCGGCACTGCGGGAACAGGCCCTGAGCGAAGCCCTGTACCAGTTCTACCAGCAGAGCCTGGGCTTCTGGATCGCCCGGGTGGAAGACCGGGTGGGTACCGGACAGGTTCCGGACTGGACCCGGCGACCCTTCGGTCCGGAGGCCGGGCAGGCCTGCGGCATGATCGAGCGCTGGTCCTGGGCCGGCAGCGGCCTGCTCGAGGAATATTCCACCACCTGGTTCGATGCGACCCTGGCGCGCTACGTGGCCCGCTGGTCCTGAACCGACCATCCCTGGAGACATACGGCATGAAGAAGACACGTTACGGCATGGTGGGCTGCGGCATGATGGGGCAGGAGCACCTGCGCAACATCGCCCTGCTGCCCGAAGTCGAGGTGGCCGCACTGTACGAGCCGGATGGGGCGATGCGTCAGCGCAGCCTGGCGCTGGCGCCCGCCGCCCGCGCCTGCGAGTCCCTGGAAGCGTTGCTCGAACAGCCCGACATCGATGCCTGGGTGATCACCAGCCCGAACCACTGCCACGCCGGACAGTTGCAGGCCATTGCCCGCCAGCGTCCGCTGCCGGTGCTGCTGGAGAAGCCGGCCTGCACCTCGCTCGAAGGTCTGGCCGCGCTGCGCGGTCTGCCCGCATCGTTCCGGTCGTCAGTGTGGACGGCGATGGAGTACCGCTACATGCCCCCCATCGCCCGCCTGCTGGCCGAGACCCGCGATGCCAGCGCCAGCGGGGCCCCGGTGATGCTCTCGATCCGGGAACACCGCTATCCCTTCCTGACCAAGGTGGGCGACTGGAACCGCTTCGCCCGCAACACCGGCGGCACCCTGGTCGAGAAATGCTGCCACTTCTTCGATCTGATGCGCCTGGTGATGCAGGCCGACCCGGTCCGGCTGTTTGCGTCGGGCGGCCAGAACCACAACCACCTCGACGAAAGCTATCCCCAGGGCCGGCCCGATATCCTGGACAACGCCTTCGTGGTGCTGGATTTCCCCGGCAACCGGCGCGCCATGCTCGAGTTGTGCATGTTCGCCGAGGGATCGCGCTACCAGGAAGAGATCTGCGTGGTGGGTCCGCGCGGCAAGATCGAATGCCAGGTACCAGGGCCCGGCCGGTTCTGGCCGGCCCACCTCGGGCCGGCACCGGTCGCACGGCTCACGCTGAGCCCGCGTGAGCCCGCCGGGCCACGCCAGCTCGAGGTGCCGGTGGATCCGGCCCTGCTGGCGGCCGGCGACCACAACGGCTCCACCTTCTACCAGCACCAGCGTTTCTTGGCGGTGCTGCAAGGCCGCCAGCCGGTGGAGGTCAGCCTGACCGACGGCCTCAAGGCCGTGGTCATCGGGCTGGCCGCCGAACAGTCGGCCCGCACTGGCGAGCGGATCGACCTGGCCGCCGGACCCTGGTCGCTGGACTGGCCGGACTGAGCGGGCCCGGGCACTAGAACAGGCCGGAGATCCGGCCGTCGTCGTCGATGTCGATGCGCATCGAGGCCGGTTCCTTGGGCAGGCCCGGCATGGTCATGATGTCACCGCAGATCATGACCACGAACTCGGCGCCCGCTGCCAGCCTCACCTCGCGGATATTGACCATGTGGCCGCTGGGGGCCGCCCGCAGCTTGGGATCGGTCGAGAACGAATACTGGGTCTTGGCCACACAAACCGGGTAGTGCCCGTACCCATCCTGCTGCAGCTTGGCGATGCGGGCGCGGACCGCCGAGTCGGCCGAGATGTCCGAGGCACCGTAGACGCGGGTGGCAATGGCCTTCATCTTGTCCCACAGCGTGTCCTCGTCGCGGTACACAAAACGCATGTCGGCGGACCCGGACTCGGCCAGACGGACGACTTCCCGGGCCAGATCCTCGGCACCGGCCGAGCCCTGCGACCAGTGGCGCGCCACGACAACCGGGACGCCGAGCTGGTCCATTTTGCGGCGCAGCAGGTCGAGCTCCGGGTCGGTGTCGGAGGTGAAGTGGTTGATGGAGACCACGCAGGGCAGCCCATAACGGTTGCGTACGTTGTCCACATGGCGTTCCAGGTTGGCGATACCGCGCTCCAGCGCCTCCAGGTTCGGGGCGTTGAGCTCCTTGGCATCGACCCCGCCGTGGTGCTTGAGGGCCCGCAGGGTGGCGACCACCACGGCCACGTCGGGCCGCAGGCCGGACTTGCGGCACTTGATGTCGATGAACTTTTCGGCACCCAGATCGGCGCCGAAACCGGCTTCGGTCACCACATACTCGCCCAGCTTCAGCGCCGCCTCGGTGGCGGTCACGGTGTTGCAGCCATGGGCGATGTTGGCGAAGGGGCCGCCGTGGATGATGGCCGGATTGTTCTCCAGGGTCTGGACCAGGTTGGGCTTGATCGCATCCTTGAGCAGGGCCGCCATGGCGCCCTGCGCGTTCAGGTCACGCGCCCGGATCGGCGTCTGCTCGCGGGTGTAACCGACGATGATGTTGCCCAGCCGGTCCTTGAGATCGCGCCGCGAGGTGGCCAGGCAGAAGATGGCCATGACTTCCGAGGCGACCACGATATCGAAGCCATCCTCGCGCGGAAAACCGTTGCCAGGACCACCCAGCGAGATCACGGTGGACCGCAGGGCCCGGTCGTTCATGTCCATGACACGCCGCCAGACGATGCGCCGCGCGTCGAAGCCCAGCGCGTTGCCGTGGTGGATGTGGTTGTCGATCAGCGCGGCCAGCAGGTTGTGTGCCAGCGCAATGGCGTTGAAGTCACCTGTGAAATGCAGGTTGATGTCTTCCATGGGCACCACCTGGGCGTAACCCCCGCCGGCAGCGCCGCCCTTCATGCCGAACACCGGGCCCAGCGACGGCTCCCGCAGCGCGATCACGGCACGTTTGCCGATGCGGTTGAGCGCGTCGCCCAACCCAACCGTGGTGGTGGTCTTGCCCTCGCCCGCAGGCGTCGGACTGATGGCCGTGACCAGCACCAGCCGGCCTTTGGGGCCGGTCTGGCGGCCGAGCCACTGCAGGTCGATCTTGGCCTTGTAGTGCCCGTAGGGCTCCAGCGCCTCCGGGGGGATGCCCAGACGCTGCTGCGCCAATTCCACAATGGGCTTGAGGGTCGCGGCCTGGGCGATCTCGATATCCGATCCGATCATCTGGTCTCCTGTACTTATGAGGTCGGCAAGGGTCTGCCGGCGCGAGCCATTGTGCGAACGCCCCACGGCCCCGACAATCGCCAATGCGGCACCGACTATCGCGTGCGCGGCATGGACGGATCCGATACCGGCACCGTGTCTCCCTGCGGCACCGTGGTCACCGCCCGCGCCAGCACCTTGTCGATGCGCCGCCCGTCCAGGTCCACCACCTCGAACCACCAGCCGGCGCACTCGACGACATCGGCCACGGCCGGCAGACGCCCCGAGACGTGCATCAGCAGACCCGCCAGGGTGTTGTAACGGCCCCGGTCCTCGTCCGGCAGCGCCTGGAGCTCCAGGCGGCTCCGGAGCTCGCCGACCGGCATGAGGCCGTCGAGCAGCCAGCTGCCGTCGTCGCGCTGGGTGGCCCAGGCGTCGGTCTGGGCCGCGGGCTGGAGCTCGCCGGTGATCGCCTCCAGCAGGTCACGCGGCGTCAGCAGGCCTTGCACCACGCCATACTCGTCCACCACGAAGACAAGACGGCCGGCACGGGCCCGGAACTGCTCCAGCAGTTCCATGCCGCTGAGCGTCTCGGGCACGAACGAGGCCGGTCGCGCATGGGCCTCGATCGGCCCCTCGGCCGACGGCCCCAGCTCCAGCAGACGGGCCACCCCGATCACCCCGATCACGTCGTCGAGCGAGCCACGGCACACCGGATACCAGGAGTGCAGCGCCTCACCGCCGGCGCTCAGGCGCTGCAGGCAATCCCCTGCGGTGGCGCTTGCGTCCAGCCACTGCACCTCGGCCCGGGGCACCATGAGCGAGGTGAGAGGCCGGTCATCGAGCGAAAACACGTTGCGCACCATGCGGTGCTCCTGCGCCTCGATCACCCCGGCATCGACCCCTTCCTCCAGGCTGGCAGTGATTTCCTCCTCGGTCACCGAACGGGCCGATGCGGTGTTGATGCGCAACAGGCCCAGCACGGCCGCAGTGGTCGCCGACAGCAGCTTGACGAGGGGCTGGGCCGCGACCGCCAGCCACAGCATCGGACGCGCGACCCAGCGGGCGACCGCTTCGGGATAGAGCTGACCGATGCGCTTGGGCACCAGCTCGCCAAAAATGATGGTGCTGAAGGTGATCACGGTCACCACCACCGCGGTGGCGGTGATGGCGGCGAGTCGTTCGCTCAGGCCCAGCGGCTGCAGCCAGGCGGCCAGTGCGCCACTGAACGCCGCCTCGCCCACGATGCCATTGAGCACGCCGATGGATGTGATGCCCACCTGCACGGTGGAGAGAAACTGGGTCGGCTGGTCCATCAGCTGCAACGCAGCGCGGGCACCGGCGTCACCGGCCTCATCCATGGCCCCCAGCCGCGCGCGCCGGCTGGCGGCGATGGCCATCTCCGACATGGCAAAGACGCCGTTGAGCGCCGTGAGAAACACGATCAGCAGCAGATCCATGGGGCAGCAGTGACAATCGACACCATGGCAATGTACTTGATCGGCGATGTGCAGGGCTGCGATGCCGCACTCGGGCGCCTGCTGACGAAGATCGGCTTCTCGGCCAGCCGCGACACCCTGTTCCTGCTCGGCGATCTGGTCAACCGGGGGCCGGATTCACTGGCCGTGCTGCGACGCCTGATGGCACTGGGCACATCGGCTCGCTGCCTGCTGGGCAACCACGACCTGCACCTGCTGGCCCTCTCGCGCGGGGTGCGCGCGCCGCATCCGGGCGACACCGCCGTCGACGTGCTGGCGGCCGACGACGCTCCCGTGCTGCTGGACTGGCTGCGCCGGCAGCCGCTGGCGCGGGTGCAGTGGTTCGACCGGCATCCGGTGCTCATGGTCCACGCGGGCGTGCTGCCCGACTGGAGCCTGGATGAGACGCTGGCGCGCGCCGCCGAGGTGGAGCAGGTGCTGGCCGACGAGCGCATGGGCGACTTCATCGCCCGCCTGTATGGCGACCTGCCGGACCGCTGGTCCGAGGACCTGCAGGGGGTGGAGCGCTGGCGCACCACGGTCAATGCTCTGACCCGTCTGCGGTTTTGCGATCGGCAGGGCCGCATGGAGTTTGTCACCAAGGAAAGCGCGGCGGCGGCCCCTGCCGGATTCATGCCCTGGTTCGATGTGCCCGGACGGCGCACCGCCCACGCCACAGTGGCATTTGGCCACTGGTCGACCCTGGGCGCGCTGGAACGCCCAGACCTGATCTCGCTGGACACCGGCTGTGTCTGGGGCGGTTGTCTGAGTGCCGTCGCGCTGTCTCAGCCGGCGGACGGGCAGCCGCTTCGACGATCCTGGACCCAGGTGGATTGTTCGGGCGCTCAGGAACCCGGCACCAGCCGGCCAGCGGACCTCACTCCGGCTTGAACAGGGCCGCGACGCGGCGCTTGGGCTTGATGTTGGCCGATACGGACCGCGGTCCGGGGCGGGCCGTGGCCTCCCAGGCCGGTGCTGCCGCAGCAGCTGCGGCCGGCTCGTAGGGCTGATCGAAGAACGGATCCTGGCGCACCGGCGCCGGCGCACGCGACTCGGAGGGCTCGCGCCGCGGTGAGCGGCCTTCACGATGGCGGTCGCCGTGCAGGCGTTGTCCGTCGTTGAAGCGACCCTGGCGCCGGATGTCGGGCTGCTGGTCGTCCAGTTCCAGCGCCTCCAGTTCGACCTTGACCCGGATCAGCTTCTCGATATCGGCCAGTTGCCGGGCGTCGCTGCGCGATACAAAACTGACTGCCAGGCCGGAGGCGCCGGCGCGGCCGGTGCGGCCGATGCGGTGCACGTAATCTTCGGCATTGAAGGGGATGTCAAAGTTGAACACCGCAGGCACATCCTTGATGTCGAGACCACGCGCCGCCACATCGGTACACACCAGCAGGTCGACCTCCCCCTTCTTGAAGGCATCGAGCGCCTTGAGCCGCTCGTCCTGGCTTTTGTCGCCGTGCAGCGCGGTGGTGTTGAGCCCCTCGCGCTCCAGCGCCCGCGCCAGCCGGGCGCAGCCCAGCTTGCTGTTGACGAACACGAAGGCCTGGCGGATACCGCGCTGCTGCAGGATCTGCCGCAGAGCCGGGCGTTTGGCCTCGTCGTCCACACTGTAGAAATGCTGCTCCACTGTGGACGCAGTGGCATTGG
>VERU01000453.1 GCA_018882485.1 Rhodoferax sp.
ACCGGAGGGTCTGGCTGGGCACGGACTACGTCGGACGGGACATCCTCGCCGGCATGCTGGTCGGGGGACGGGCCACCATCCTGGTAGGCCTGGCGGCCGCCGGCATCACGGTCGTGATCGGGGTCACCGTGGGTTCCCTGGCGGGCTATTTCGGGGGTTGGATCGACATCGCCCTGTCGCGACTGACCGAACTGTTCCAGGTGCTGCCCGCCCTGCTGTTTGCGATGGTGCTGGTCACCCTGTTCCAGCCCTCGCTGGGGGTGGTCATCGTGGCCATCGGCATGGTGAGCTGGACCGGCACGGCACGTCTGGCTCGCGCCGAATTCATGCGGCTGCGGGGGCTGGAGTATGTGAACGCCGCCCGGGCCATGGGCGCGCGCCATGTGCGGCTGATGCTGGTCGAAATCCTGCCCAATGCGCTGCCACCGCTCATCGTCTCGGCCACCCTGGTCATCGGCGTGGCCATCCTGTTCGAAGCCGGTCTGAGCTTCCTGGGCCTGTCCGACCCCAACGTCATGAGCTGGGGGCTGATGATCGGATCCAACCGGCGCAACATCCTCGAGTGCTGGTGGGCCGTCAGCTTCCCGGGCGCCGCCATCTTTCTGACCGTCCTGTCCGTGAGCCTGGTGGGCGACGGACTGAACGACGCCCTCAACCCGAAGCTGCACCTGCGATGACGTCCGCCGAAACTGCCGCCCCCTTGCTGCAGGTCGACGGTCTGGGCGTGGAATTCCAGACCCGCGGCGGCGTGGCCCGGGTGCTCGACCAGGTGGGGTTTTCCCTTTCGCGGGGGCAGACGCTCGGCCTGGTCGGCGAATCCGGCTGCGGCAAGAGCATGACTGCGCTGGCCATGATGCGGCTCATCCCGCACCCCCCCGGCCGCATCACCAGCGGCCGGGTGCAACTGGACGGCGTAGACCTGCTGGCCCTGCCCGAGGCCGCGATGCGGGGTTACCGGGGCAACCGGATCTCCATGATCTTCCAGGAACCCATGACCTCGCTCACCCCCGCCTACACGGTGGGTGACCAGATCGGCGAGGCGGTACGGCTGCACCAGGGTCTGGGCCGGGCAGCGGCCCGCCAGCGGGCGGCCGAAATGCTCGAATCGGTCGGTATCCCGGCGGCAGCCCGCCGGGTGGACGATTACCCTCACCAGTTTTCCGGCGGCATGCGCCAGCGCGTGATGATCGCCATGGCACTGGCCTGCAAACCCGATGTGCTGATTGCCGATGAACCGACAACCGCCCTCGACGTCACGGTCCAGGCGCAGATCTTCGACCTCATCAGCGAGCTGCGCGACCGCACCGGCACGGCCGTCGTCCTGATCACCCACGACATGGGCGCGATTGCCGAAATGGCCGACCGGGTGGCGGTGATGTACGCCGGTCGCATCGTGGAGGAAGGGTCGGTGGAGCAGATCCTGACCGACCCACTGCACCCCTATACCCGGGCGCTGATCGACTGCGCCCCCGGCCGGCGCCAGACCGGATTCGGCGAGCCGCTGACCGAAATCCCGGGAACCGTTCCCTCCCTGCTGGAGCGCCGGGGCGGCTGCGCCTTTGCCGAACGCTGCGCCCACGCGCAGCCACGTTGCCACACCGCCTGGCCGGCCGAGCGCCACCTGGGCTCGCGCCGGGTGCTGTGCTGGCTGCATGCCGAGGACGCACCGTGACCGCCCCATCCGCAGAGCCGCTGCTGCGGGTGCGCGACCTGCAGGTGCACTTTCCGGTCGGCGGAGGGCTGTTGGGCGCACGCCGCGTGGTGCGCGCGGTCGATGGCGTGAGCTTCGACATCGCGCGAGGGCGGACCTTCGGAATCGTGGGCGAAAGCGGTTCGGGCAAGAGCACCACGGCACTGGCAGTCATGCGTCTGGTGACCCTCAGCGGCGGGACCATACGACTCGGGCAGGACAACATCGGCGCGCTGCAGGGCGAAGCCCTGCGGCGGGTACGGCGACGCTTCCAGATCGTGTTTCAGGATCCGTTCGCGGCCCTCAACCCCCGCAAGCGGGCGGGCGACGCGGTGCTCGAGGCCCTGGAGCTGATGCAGGTGGGAGACCCTGCCAGCCGCCCGCTGCGGGCCCGCGAGCTGTTCGAGCAGACGGGACTGCGACCCGAACAATGGGCGCTGTTTCCCCATCAGTTTTCGGGCGGTCAGCGGCAACGCATCGTGCTGGCCAGGGCGTTGGCGGCGCAGCCTGAACTGCTGGTCTGCGATGAACCGGTGTCGGCGCTCGATGTGGCCATCCAGGCCCAGATCCTGAACCTGATGCGCCGGCTGCAGCAGTCGCTCGGCCTGACCTGCCTGTTCATCTCACACGATCTCGGGGTCATCCGCCACATGTGCGACGACATCGCCGTGATGTACCTCGGTCAGATCGTGGAGCAGGCGTCACGGGAGACCCTGTTCCAGCGCCCGCTGCACCCCTACACGCGGGCCCTGTGGTCTGCCGCCCCCTCCTTCGACCCCGGTGCCCGCAGCCGCCACGGGCGACTGCGGCTGCAGGGCGACCCACCCAGCCCGATCGACGTACCGCCAGGCTGCCGCTTTGCCGGACGCTGTCCCCACGCTCTGCCGCTGTGCCACACGCAGGCGCCCGCACTGCGCGAGCTCGGTGGCGGCCAGCGGGTGGCCTGCCACCGGGTCGATGATTCCGCCACGCCCCTGTACCCTGCCCTGCCTGGAGACCGATCTTGAGCCCCACCACCGTCTACGCGGCGCGCCGCATCATCACCATGAACCCGAGCCGGCCCGAGGCCACCCACGTGGCCGTGCGCGACGGCCGCATCCTGGGCGTGGGCTCCCTCGACGAGCTGGCAGGCTGGGGCCCGCACCAGCTGGACGGGCGCTTCGCCGACAAGGTGCTGATGCCTGGCCTGGTGGAGGCCCATGCGCACCTGATGGC
>VERU01000454.1 GCA_018882485.1 Rhodoferax sp.
CACCCGGACCGTCTGCTCCACATCGGCCTGCAGGGTGTCATGGAACACGCTGGCCAGCGCGTGACCCGCGATGTTGCCCAAGGTGGGGCGGCGGCGGGGCAAGGCGCTTGCCTGCCCCATGCCGGAGCGCTGAGGCTGGCCGGCGCCGACCACCATCACTTTCTGGGCGCCCAGGTGCAGCGCGGGGGACAGGGGTGAAACCTGCCGCATGGACCCGTCGCCGAAATGTTCGGCCTGTCCATTCACATACAGCGTGGTCGACGGAAACAGAAACGGAATGGCGGCCGACGCGATCAGGTGTTCGATGGTGATGGGCTGGTACTCGGCGCGCCGCCCCGGGCGTGACCAGCCGGGCAGCGGTTCGTCGGAACGGGTGTGGCAGAAGGTCCAGTGCACACCGCTGGAATAGCTGGACGCCGTGACCGCCAGCGCGTCCAGGGCCCCCTGTTGCAGGGCCTGTTCGATCGCGTGCAGGGAAATGCCCTTGTGCAAGGTGTCGACCAGCGGCAGGTTGTCCAGGATGGCGCCTGTGTTGCGGGCGTAACGCGACAGCTTCCAGGCCACCAGGAATTTGTTCAGCCGAGCCCAGCGCGCCACCTGCAGGCGGTAGACGTCTTCGGACCGGAGCGCATCCCAGAAGCTGACCAGCCGGTCAAAGGCGTCCAGCCCCAGGCTCGCATAGCTGGCCAGGCAGGCCGCATTGATCGCGCCGGCCGAAGTCCCCACCAGCAGCCGGAACGGAAACCCGGTCTGGGCCGAGGGTTGCAGGCGCAGCAGGGTCGCAAGGCAGCGCAGCACGCCCACCTGGTAGGCGGTACGCGCACCTCCACCCATCAGCACCAGGGCGGCGACCGGTCGCTGCGGGCGAGCCAGGCTGGCGTGCAGCACGGTGTCCAGACTCATGCGGTCATTATGCAGGCAGCAGCCGTCGGGCCGCAATAGGCATTCGGACTGGGGGAAATTTACAAAATGTGTTTGCTTTTCCGGCGGGGCACGGGCATAGTGGGCTGGTCCTGCGGGCCTGTTCGCAGGACACCGGCGGATGCCCTGGCGCGGCACACGGACGCCGGTCCCGTTTTCTGCCAAGGAGGCTCTTCATGAATTTGACGATCAGTGGCCACCATCTGGATGTCACCCCGGCCCTGCGCAGCTATGTCACCAGCAAGCTGGACCGAATCACCCGGCATTTCGACCAGGTGGTGGACGTCAAGGTGCTGCTGACGGTGGAGAAGCAGAAGGAAAAAGAGCGAAGGCAGCGGGCAGAGTGCAACATCCATGTCAAGGGCAGCGACATCTTCGCCGAGAGCGCCCACGCCGACCTGTACGCTGCGGTGGATGAACTGGTGGACAAGCTGGATCGGCAGGTCGTGCGTCACAAGGACCGGCTGCAGGATCACCACCACGACGCCGCCAAGAGGCTGATGTAGCCGCGGTGCCGGTTCGCGTCCTGACCCAGGTGGCCGCTGCGTGGGCTGGGTCCCGCAGCGGCCGCGCCGGCGCCGGGGCCCGGTGCATAATCCGGCTCCGATCATGAACCGTCTTTCCGCGATCCTGCCCCCGGCCCAGGTGCTTGTGCAAGTCGATGCGACCAGCAAGAAGCGCGCCTTCGAGGAAGCCGGGCTGCTGTTCGAGAATCTGTACGGGCTGAGCCGGGCGCTGGTCACCGACAGCCTGTTCTCGCGCGAGCGGCTGGGTTCGACCGGCCTGGGTCATGGTGTGGCCATACCGCATGGTCGCATCAAGGGCCTGAAGGCCCCCATGGCGGCGGTGTTGCAACTGGCCCGGCCAATCGGCTTTGATGCGCCGGATGAGCAGGCCGTCGGCTTGATGATCTTCCTGCTGGTGCCGGAAGCGGCCACGCAGAAGCATCTGGAAATCCTGTCTGAAATTGCCGAGATGCTCAGCGACGCTCAGCTGCGGCAAAAGCTGTCCGACAGCCACGATGCGGCCGCCTTGCATGGCCTGATCGCCGGCTGGCGCTCGGCCCAGCAGCCGGCCTGAGGTGCGCCGGCGCCGTTCCCATCTCCGCCAGCACGCTTCGCGGCCCTATCTGCCATGAGACCCACGGTCGTCAGTGCCGATGTGCTGTTCGAGGAATTTCGCGAACTGCTGAAGTGGGAGTGGATGGCCGGCCTCGGAGCGTCCGAGCGTCGGTTCGACGAGGTGGCAGTGCGTGCCGCCCGGTCGGGTGCAGACCTCGTCGGCTATCTGAACTACATCCACCCTTACCGGGTGCAGATTCTGGGCGAGCGGGAGGTCGCGTACCTGACCAATGCCACACCCGAAGACTGCGCGCGGCGCATTTCCCGCATCGTGACCCTGGAGCCGCCGGTGCTGGTGCTGGCCGACGGTCAGGTGGCGCCCGATGCCCTGGTTTCCCTGTGCGAGCGGGCCCAGATCCCGATGTTCGCCACCCGGGATTCCTCGGCCTTCGTGATCGATGTGTTGCGCGCCTACCTCTCCAAGCATTTTGCCGACCGCTGCTCCATGCACGGCGTCTTCATGGACATTTTGGGCCTGGGGGTGCTGATCACCGGCGAGTCCGGGTTGGGCAAGAGCGAACTGGGCCTGGAGCTGATCTCGCGGGGGAACGGACTGGTGGCCGACGATGCCGTCGACCTGTTCCGCATCAACCAGAACACCATCGAGGGGCGCTGCCCGGCATTGCTGCTGAACATGCTGGAGGTGCGCGGCATCGGCCTGCTGGACATCCGCTGCATCTTTGGCGAGACCGCGGTGCGGCGCAAGATGCGGCTCAAGCTGATCGTGCACCTGGTGCGGCGCGAAACCCTGGAGCGTGAGTACGAGCGCATTCCCTACGAACCCCTGACGCAGGACGTGCTGGGTGTCCCGGTGCGCAAGGTGGTGATTCAGGTGGTGGCAGGCCGCAACATCGCGGTGC
>VERU01000025.1 GCA_018882485.1 Rhodoferax sp.
GCAGGTGACCGACCACCACCTGGCTGAAAGGCGGCGCGACGGGGCGAAGTTCTTCGACCTCCAGGCCCGCCATGGTGAGGATATCGGCCAGTTCGGTGGTGGAGATGGGCGGGTTGCAGAACTCGCGCAGCCAGGATTCCGGAAATTGCATGGTGGTGGGGGTGCTCGGGGTCATGGGCCGGGTGGGGCCTTGCGGGCCCGCCCCCAGCCGGCGGATTCATTCGAATTGGGACAGGAATCGCAGATCGCCGTCGAAGAACAGGCGCAGGTCACTGACACCGTAACGCAGCATGGTCAGCCGGTCCAGGCCCATGCCGAATGCAAAACCGATGAACTGCTCGGGGTCCAGTCCCATGTTGCGAACCACCTGGGGGTGCACCTGTCCCGATCCGGCCACCTCCAGCCAGCGCCCGGCCAGCGGACCGGATGAAAACTGGATGTCGATTTCGGCACTGGGTTCCGTGAACGGGAAAAAACTGGGCCTGAACCGCAGCACCAGATCGTCGGACTCAAAAAAAGTACGGCAGAAATCGGTGAAGACGAACTTGAGGTCCTTGAAGCTGATGCTCCGGCCGATCCACAGTCCCTCGCACTGGTGGAACATCGGAGAGTGCGTGGCATCGCTGTCGACCCGGTAGGTCCGTCCTGGTGCAATGACCCGGATCTCGGGCATCGGACCGCCAAACAGGGCATCAGCAGGATCCGGGGCGCCGGCCACCGCCCGCCAGTGCTTGACATGCTGAACGGCATGCCGGATCTGCATCGGGCTGGTGTGGGTGCGCAGCAGGTTGGGCGCCTGGGCTGAACCGCCTTCCACGTAAAAGGTATCGTGCATGGACCGGGCAGGATGGTCCTGCGGCGTGTTGAGCGCGGTGAAGTTGAACCAGTCGGTCTCGATCTCGGGTCCGTCCGCGACATCGAAACCCATGGATCCGAAGATGCCTTCGATGCGCTCCTGCGTCAGCGACACCGGGTGCAGTCCGCCGGCACCGCGCCGGCGGCCAGGCAGCGTGACATCCAGCGCCTCGGCCTGCAGTTGCGCCTGCAGGTCGGCATCGGCCAGTGCCTGGCGCCGCTGCTGGAGGGCCTGCTCGATCGATTGCTTGGCCAGGTTGATGGCCGCGCCCTGCACCTTCCGCTCATCGACCCCCAGGGCCGACAGTCCTTTCATCCACTCGGTGATGCGGCCGCTTCGCCCCAGAAACTGGGCCTTGGCATTTTCCAGATCAGCCGGGGTCGCTGCCTGCCCGAATGCACGGCGGGCACTGTCGACAAGGGATTCAAGCTCGTTCATGGGATCTCGGATCATTGAAAAAGGGCTAGTGCCTTTTCAAGCGCTAGCCCTTGTCAGCCGGGCATTGTTTGCTATCGAAACGATAGCTCTGCCGAAATTCAGGCGGCGAGCTTGGCCTTGACCTGCTCCACGATGCCGGCGAAAGCCGCCATGTCATGGACCGCGATGTCGGACAGGACCTTGCGGTCGATCTCGATCTGGGCCTTCTTCAGCCCGTTGGCCAACTGGCTGTAGGTCATGCCGCACTGGCGCGCGGCAGCATTGATACGGGCGATCCAGAGCTGACGGAACACCCGCTTCTTGGTGCGGCGGTCCCGGTAGGCATACTGCCCAGCCTTCATCACCGCTTCCTTGGCGATGCGGAACACGTTACCGCGACGACCGCGGAACCCCTTGGCCAGAGCCAGAACCTTCTTGTGGCGGGCGCGAGCCGTTACACCACGTTTGACGCGAGGCATGTGAGTACTCCTTGTTCGTCGTTAATCAAATGCCACGGCCGGGCAGCATCTGTGCCATGTGACCCATGTTGGTCTCATGCACCGTGACGGCGCCACGCAGATGGCGTTTGTTCTTGGTGGTCTTCTTGGTCAGGATGTGACGCTTGAAGGCTTGGCCGCGCTTGACGGTACCACCGGGACGGACGCGGAAACGCTTCTTCGCCGCGCTCTTGGTCTTCATTTTGGGCATTTTCATGCTCCTTCTTCATTGTGCTCGTGAGGCGTCTGCAAACGGTTTGCAGCCTTGTTGGCCCCGAGCCACTTTTCGGGGCAGCGACTCCGGGCCGCTGCCACCCATCCACAGACCGGGCTCAGTCGCCCGACCTGCGAAATTTCATCACGTCGACGAAGCCGCCGCCGCCGGCTCTGCCACAGACTTCGTCCCCGACTTCTTGCGACTCGGCGCAATCATCATGATCATCTGCCGGCCCTCCAGCTTCGGAAACTGTTCGATCAGGATCGTGTCGGCCAGATCGGCACGGATCCGGTTCAGCAGGGCCATACCCAGTTCCTGGTGCGTGATTTCCCGACCGCGAAACCTCAGGGTGATCTTGCACTTGTCGCCTTCGGCCAGAAACCTGCGGATGTTGCGCATCTTGATGTTGTAGTCACCGTCATCCGTACCAGGGCGAAACTTGATCTCCTTGATCTCGATGACCGTCTGCTTGGCCTTGGCCTCGGCAGCCTTTTTTTGCTCCTGGTACTTGAACTTGCCGTAGTCCATCAAGCGGCAAACCGGAGGCACTGCGGTAGCGGAAATCTCCACCAGATCGACATCCAGGTCACCGGCCATCCGCAAGGCTTCCATCAGGCTCACCACACCGAGGGGCTCGTTGTCCACGCCGGACAACCGGACTTCCGGAACCATGATTTCACGGTTCAGGCGGTGCTTGCGTTCCTCACGCTGGCGACGATCACGAAATTCGGTAGCGATGGTTCATTCCTTGTCTAAACCCACTGACCGCAGTGGTCACGGCCATCGGGGAACGCGCTGCGGGCCTGAACCACGATCATGGCAATCAGGCAACCGACTTGCTGGCAAGATCCCCGGACACCCTCTGAACGAAGGCCTGGAGGGACATGACACCGAGATCTTGACCACCTCGGGCGCGCACCGCGACAGTTCCTGCTGCTTTTTCCTTGTCGCCAACGACAAGAATGTAGGGCAGCTTTTGCATCGAATGCTCTCGTATTTTATACGTGATTTTTTCATTGCGAAAATCGGTCACCACTCTAAGCTCTTGATTCGGCAATGAATTTTTGAGGGTTGCAGCAATTTCACGACAGTAATCGGCCTGTGCATCCGTGATGTTGAGCACCGCGACCTGAACCGGCGCCAGCCACAACGGGAGGGCACCGGCGCTTTCTTCGATCAGGATGCCGATGAAGCGCTCCAGGCTGCCGACGATGGCGCGGTGCAGCATGACCGGCCGGTGTCTGGCCCCGTCCTCGCCCACGTATTCGGCATCCAGCCGTTCCGGCATGGAGAAATCCACCTGGATGGTGCCGCACTGCCAGTGACGGCCAATCGCGTCCTTCAGGGTGTACTCGATCTTCGGACCGTAAAACGCCCCCTCACCCGGTGAAATCTCGAATTGGCAGCCAGAGGCGCGCAAGCTCTCCATCAGGGCATGCTCGGCCTTGTCCCAGATATCGTCCGAGCCAATGCGCTGCGCCGGCCGCGTTGCGATCTTGTAGATGATGTCCCGAAAGCCAAAATCGGCATACACCCGCTGCAGCAGGGCCGTGTAGGCAACGCATTCCGCCAGGATCTGGTCCTCTGTGCAGAAGATGTGCCCGTCGTCTTGGGTGAAACCCCGCACCCGCATGATGCCGTGCAGCCCACCGGAGGGTTCATTGCGATGACACTGGCCAAACTCGCCGAATCGCAAAGGCAGGTCCCGGTAGCTCTTGATGCCCTGCTTGAAGATCAGGATGTGGCCGGGACAGTTCATCGGCTTGAGGGCGTAATCCCGCTTTTCCGATTCCGTGGTGAACATGTTCTCGCGGTACTTGTCCCAATGCCCGGTCTTCTCCCACAGCGTCCGGTCAATGATCTGCGGGCCCTTGACCTCCTGGTAACCGTTGTCACGGTACACCTTGCGCATGTATTGCTCCACGCCTTGCCAAAGGGTCCAACCCTTGGGGTGCCAGAACACCAGGCCGGGAGCATGGTCGTCGATGTGAAACAGGTCCAGCTCGCGCCCCAGGCGCCGGTGGTCGCGTCGCTCAGCCTCCTCCAGCATGGTGAGGTGGTTCTGCAGGTCTTCGCGGGTCGCCCATGCCGTGCCATAGATGCGTTGCAACATCTCATTGCGGTGGTCACCGCGCCAGTAGGCGCCGGCCACTTTCATGAGCTTGAAAAACTTCAGTCGGCCGGTGCTGGGTACGTGAGGACCACGGCACAAGTCCTCGAAAGCCCCCTCGCGATACAGCGACACCTGCTCACCCGCCGGGATGCTGCCGATGATTTCGGCCTTGTAGCGCTCCCCGATGGAGAGGAAATGGGCGACGGCCTCGTCGCGCGGCAGCACGCGGCGCAGCACCGGCTCATCCTGGGAGGCCAGTTCGGCCATCTTCTTCTCGATCGCCGCCAGATCCTCCGGCGTGAACGGCCGGCGATACGAAAAGTCGTAGTAGAAACCGTGTTCAATGACCGGCCCGATCGTGACCTGCGCGTCGGGAAACAGCGACTTGACGGCATAGGCCAGCAGGTGCGCGGTGGAGTGCCGGATGAGTTCGAGGCCCTCGGGATCCCGGGAGGTCACGATCGCCAGGTGACTGTCTGTCTCGATGCGATGGCTGGTGTCCACCAGCCGTCCGTCCACCTTGCCCCCAAGCGCGGCTTTGGCCAGGCCAGCGCCAATGGAGGTGGCGACCTCGGCCACCGTGACAGGGCCTGGAAATTCGCGTCGGGATCCATCGGGAAGGGTGATCTGAATCATGGCCATGGCCTGGGGTTTCCGAAAAAAAACGCAGGCGGGCTGCGCCGTGTTATCAAATCAATAGCAAGAAAGCCATAAGGCACGGGGCCTGGAAGCTGATTTATTGCCAAAAGACATGGCGGGTGCCGCAGCCGGAACCCCGACATGCGGGGATGGGAACCTGCTCTGCCAAGCGCTCCGGAGTTTAACGGCTGACGCAGGACCACCCGATGGATTCGGAGCCGGCCAAAAAAAAGCCGGGAGCCCTTTTGACTCCCGGCCGGCCATCCGGAATACGTCTGGCCGTGGATCAGTGGAACTGCTCCTCTTCGGTGGAGCCGGTCAGGGCGGTGACGCTGGACTTGCCGCCCTGGATGACCGTGGTGACCTCGTCGAAATAACCGGTGCCCACTTCCTGCTGGTGCGACACGAAGGTGTAGCCCCGGTCACGCGCTCCGAATTCGGGCTCCTGCACCTTTTCGACATAGGCCGACATGCCGCGCTGGACGTAATCCTGCGCCAGATCGAACATGTTGTACCACATGGAGTGGATGCCAGCCAGGGTGATGAACTGGTACTTGTAGCCCATGGCGCCGAGCTCGCGCTGGAATTTGGCGATGGTGGCATCGTCCAGGTTTTTCTTCCAGTTGAACGACGGAGAGCAGTTGTAGGCCAGCATCTTGCCCGGGTGCCTGGCGTGCACGGCATCGGCAAATTTCCTGGCAAAGGCAAGGTCGGGGGTGCCGGTTTCGCACCACACCAGGTCGGCGTACTCGGCATACGCCACGGCGCGGGAAATCGCCTGGTCGATGCCCTTGCGGGTCTTGTAGAAGCCCTCGGAAGTGCGCTCACCGGTCAGGAAGGGTTTGTCGTTCTCGTCGTAATCGCTGGTGAGCAGGTCGGCCGCCTCGGCATCGGTGCGGGCGATCACCAGCGTGGGCACGCCGCAGACGTCGGCGGCCATGCGCGCCGCGATCAGCTTCTGGCAAGCTTCCGCGGTCGGCACCAGAACCTTGCCGCCCATGTGGCCGCACTTCTTGACGGAGGCCAGCTGGTCTTCCCAGTGCACGCCAGCCGCGCCGGCCTTGATCATGGCCTTCATCAGCTCGAATGCATTCAGCACGCCGCCGAAGCCCGCTTCGGCATCCGCCACGATGGGCGCGAAGTTGTCGATGTAGCCCTTGTCGCCGGCATCGATGCCCTTGGAATGCTGGATTTCATCGGCGCGCCGGAACGTGTTGTTGATGCGCTCGACCACGGTCGGCACCGAATCCACCGGGTACAACGACTGGTCCGGGTACATGGACGCGTAAGAATTGTTATCGGCCGCCACCTGCCAGCCCGACAGGTAGATGGCCTTGATACCGGCCTTGACCTGCTGCATGGCCTGGCCACCCGTCAGGGCGCCCAGGCAGTTGACGTAAGGCTCGCTGTGCAGCAGGCCCCAGAGCTTCTCGGCACCACGCCGGGCCAGGGTGTGCTCGATCGGGAAGGAGCCGCGCAGACGCACGACATCGGCCGCGCTGTAGCCGCGCTTGATCCCTTTCCAGCGCGGGTTGGTGGCCCACTCCTTCTCCAGCGCTGCAATTTGCTGTTCGCGGCTGAGTTGTTCGGTCAAAGTCTGCGGCATGGGTCACTCCTGGGTTGAAAAACTGAGAACAAGGGTCGGTCATCGGTGGCGACACGGCAAGCAAATCCGATGCCCACCGGGAAATTCTAGTCTTATAGAAGACCTCTTTCTTGTCTTATGTCTTATACAAGACAAGATATTTTTCTTTTGTAAATCAACAACTTGAAATGTATTTTTCTTATTATGGAAATTGGTTTTTCATTAAGAGAAAATGTGATGCGCCGCAACACGACGAATTACTGCCATGTGAAAAACGGTTTCGGAAAGGCAACACGGCCTGCTGACCCGCCTGGGCCCCCGGCCCGGGACGACATCAGAATGCTGCGGCGTAGCGCTCGAGTTCCCAGTCGCTCACGGAACCCGCGTAGGCGTCCCACTCTCGCCACTTGATCGCAAGAAACTGCTCGCAAAAATCGGGGCCAAGTTGAGCCCGCAACGCCCTGTCGCCTTCGAGGGCATCGAGCGCAGCAGCCAGATCACGCGGCAATCTGGGCGGCATGGGCTGCCCCCCGGCCGCAGCACGCTCGTAGAGATCATCGACACAGCCGGGCCCCGCGTTCAGCCCACGATCCATCCCGTCCAGCCCTGCGGCCAAGGTGGCGGCCATCGCGGCATACACATTGCAGGAAGGATCCGGCAGTCGCCATTCGATACGACCCGGCAGCGTTCGGACCAGACAGGTCCTGTTGTTCTCGCCATGGGCCTTCCAGACCGGCGCCCATGTGGTTCCGGAGCGGCTGCGCGCCAGCGCCAGGCGGCGGTAACTGTTGACGGTGGGCGCACACAGGGCGCTGAGAGCATCTCCATGGTCCAGCAAGCCCGCCACAAAAGCCTGGCCATCGGCGCTGAGGCGGGCGGGATCGGCGGGATCCGAAAATACCGCACGCCCATCGGCATCGGCCAGGCTGATGTGAAAGTGCAAGCCGCTCCCGGGCATGTCGGGATAGGGCTTGGGCATGCAGCTGAAAACGAGACCTTCGCGCTCGGCCAAAGTGTGGGCCACCATCTTGAAAAGGACGTACCGGTCGGCCGCTGCCAAGGCCTCGTCGTGGCGGTAATTCACCTCGAACTGTCCGCAGGCGTCCTCATGGTCGATCTGCTCCCAATCAAACCCCAAGGCGGCCAAGGCCTGTCGGAAAGCGCCCAAAAACGCAGCCTGGCGGTTCAGGGACTTGAGGTCGTAGGAGGGCTTTTCCAGCCGGTCCAGGCTGTCGGCTGGCTGCCAGCCGCCCTGCGGGGACCGGCTCAGCAGGAAAAATTCGGGCTCGATCCCGACCGACAGGGTCCAACCCCGTTCATCCAGGCGAGCCCTCTGCGTCTTGAGCAACTGTCGCGAGCAGGTGGACAGCGGCTCGCCACCCGCGTATCCGTCGCAGACCGCATGGGCAAAACCCGGCATGAACGGCAGGGCCTGGAGGCTCTCGGGTTGCACCCGACCGTGGTACTCGCTGCGCGGTCCGTGCCGAGGCAAACCGGTTCCCCAAATACTGGGTCCCGCAAACCCGGCACCCACTTCGACCCAGTCCCGAAGTCGGCCCAGGGGAACCCATTTGCCCTTGGCCACCCCATGGATGTCCACGAACTGGGCGAGCACCGTGTGCACCCCCTGGTCGTGGAGCGATTGGACCCGTGCATCCAGGTTCATGCCGCTGCCCCGATGCGCCACAGGCCCATCCCTCCGGCCACGCCGAAATCGGTCAGAAGGACACCACCAGCGCCGTGCCGAGCGTCGTGTTCATCTGCTTGTAGGCGCCGGTCGAATCTAGGAAGTTGTATCCGGTGGATCGGTCGAAGCGCAACTCGGTCTTCCACTGGGTGTTGGCATTGACTGCGTAATTGAATCCGGCGGTCAGCGCATAGCGATTGGCACCGACCGTCGGATCGACAACCGCGCCCGCATCGTCCAACTCGGGCCCGAAAACGGAGCTGCCATTCAGGCCCGGATCGAAATAGATGCCCCCCCCATTGGCCCGGTTGTCGATGTAATCGAAACGGGCCAAGGCCTGCAGGCGCGGCGTCAGCTTGTAGCCCACCAGCCCGGACAGCCCCCACCAGCGGGCATCGGCTCCGGATGCGTCCTTGGCGCCGGCCAGCAGGCGACCCATGCTGACCTGGCCCTGCAGCGTCAGGTCGCCGCGGGTCCGGTAGGCGTCGACCTCGATCAGGTCGGCATTTCCGCCAACGGACTGGTCGTTGGTTCGGAAGTGAACGCCGGAAAAACCAATCCCGCTGTATTCGCCCATCGAGTAATCGAACCGGTAGGCAAAACCCGGCGCCTTGCGGTTGATGGCCCCGTCGATCTGGCCGAACATCCACTTGCCCGTCCAGCCCGAACCCAGGTCGTAGGACATGCCAACCCCTGCGTAATTGCTCGCCGCTGAATGGGTGTAGAGCAGGTTGTTCGAGATCAGCGGATTGAGATTGCCCATGGAGTACTCGTACCCCGAGTAGTCCGGCGTCAAACCCGCGTTCAGCTTGGTGCCTCCCTTGCCGAGGGCGACCGACACCGTGGCCTCGTGCACCAGCGTGGCGCCCAGCGGCATGAGCCGCAAAGTCCAGCCCACGCCCTCTTCCGGCTCCTTGCTGATTTCCAGCATCGCGGCACCGTAACCCCCATTGCCACGGGCCTTGTCGAAGCCCGTGGCCGGCGACAGCTGGTCGTTGAAGTACGTCACCTCCATGGTGCCCTTGAACTTCAGGCCTTTGAGCCCGGCCTTGTCAGCCTCGTCTTCTGCCAGTTCCATCTTTTGAACCACCCGGTTGAACTCCTGGGTATCCACGCCGGCCGGACGGGCACTCAGGCTCTCGATCTTTTCGGACAGCACCCGCAACTGGGCCCGGAGCTGTTCGATCTCCTTTTGCAGTTCGGCGGCAGACTGGGCGTGGACCGGCAGGCAGGGCAAGGCGGTTGCCAGCGCGATGGCCAGAGCATTTCGGGACAGTTTCATCGTTTTCTCCGTGGAGTGAGCGGTTGAAAGACAGGCTGCGTGGGGTTCGAGATCTCAATGCCCGGCCTGGAACGCCGCCGACATCTCGCGCGCCTTTCGGCGCTCATGGCGGGCGATCCACAGGCTGGCAACCGTGACGCCGACACCCACCACCAGCACCGTGAGGGTGGCCACGGTGTTGACGCTGGGGCTCAAACCCAGCCGGGCGCGACTGAAGATGGTGATGGGCATGGTGGTGGAGCCCGGGCCGGACAAAAAGGCCGAGAGCACGACATCGTCCAGGGACAGGGTGAAGGTGAGCAGCCAGGCCGAGGCGATGGCCTGGGAGATCATCGGCAGCGTGACGAGAAAAAAGACCTGCCACGGCCGGCAGCCCAGATCCTGGGCGGCCTCTTCCAGACTGGGGTTCATTTTCTGCAATCGGGACTGAACCACCACGGTGGCGTAGGCCATGCCCAGCAACGTATGGCCCAACCAGATCGTCAACATGCCGCGCTCCGGCACGCCCACCGCACGCTGCACCGAAACCAGCAACAGAAGCAGGGAAAGCCCGATGATGACTTCGGGCATGACCAGGGGCGAATTCACCATGCCCGCAAACAGGGTTCGGCCCGGAAACCGCTTGAAACGCACCAGCGCCACCGCAGCCAGAGTCCCCAGGACCACGGACGCACAGGCGGTAAAAAACGCAATGCGCAATGACAGGCCGAAACCGCTGATGATTTCCGCATCGTCGGCCAGCGCGTGGTACCAGCGCAAAGACCAGCCGCCCCAGTTCGTCACCATCGGGCTGGCATTGAAACTCAGCAGCACCAGGGCCACGATGGGCAGGTACAGAAAGACAAAAACCGCCGACATCCAGACCCATGCCGTGTAGCGACCCGTCCGGTTCATGTCCGAGCCCCCTGCGAACTTTCGGCCTGGTATTTGCTGAACAGCGCCACGGGAACAATGATCAGCAACACCATCACCACGGCCACGCTGGCCGCCATGGGCCAATCGTTGTTGCTGAAGAATTCATCCCACAGCACCCGGCCGATCATCAGGGTCTGAGGTCCACCCAGCAACTCAGGGATCACGAACTCGCCCACGCAGGGAATGAACACCAGCAGGGAACCCGCCACGATACCGCTGCGGGACAAGGGTACCGTGATCCGCCAGAAGGCCTGCCAGGGTGTAGCCCCCAGATCCTGGGCGGCCTCCAGCAGGCGCAGGTCCATCTTCACCAGATTGGCGTACAAAGGCAGGATCATGAACGGCAGGTAGGTGTAGACCATGCCCAGCACCAGGGAAAACGGGGTGTTCATCATCTTCACCGGCTCGGATACCAGACCCAGTGCCAGCGCCATGTTGTTGAACACGCCGCTGTCGGCCAGCAGCATCTTCCACGCATAAACCCGTAACAGAAACGAAGTCCAGAAGGGCAGCATGACCAGCATCAGCAGTGCAGGCCGGCGATCGGCCGGACTGCGCGCCATGAAGTAGGCAAACGGATAAGCCAGCACCAGACACAGCACGGTCGTGATCGCGGCATACTGGAGGGAACTCAGGTAGGCCGAGAAATACAGGTCATCCCCGGCAATGAACAGGTAGTTGCCGAGCTTGATCCGAAGGTCCAGGACCCCGTCGGACCAGGTGAGCAAGTCCTTGAAGGCCACGTTCTCCATCTCGGAGACGCTGATCTTGGCCACCACCAGAAAGGGCAGCAGGAAAAAGACCAGCAGGAAGCCCATGGGCACCCCGATCACCAGCCATCGGCCCCAGGGGCCGGTGAGGCGGTCGCGCCAATCGGCAGGGCTGGACAGACGGGCCATCTCGGAGCTCACTGCGTCAGCACGACCATGTCGCTGCCCGACCACCACACATGAACCCGACTGCCCCAGGTCAGCGCCTCCTCGTCGTGTCGGGCTGCATTCGTCTGGGTCACCTTGACAGTGGATCCGTCGGCGATGCGTACATGGTAGGTCGTCAGGCCGCCAAGATACGCCAGGTCCTCCACCACACCCTGCACCTGGTTGTAGCCTTGCTCGCGCGGCGAGGAGCGGTCGGCGTCCTGCGGCGCCGTGCTGCGGATGGACAGCTTCTCTGGCCGCACCGCAGCTTGCACCGACATGCCCAGCGTACCGGTGATGCCATGGCTGACGTAGAGCCGGGTGGGCGCCGCGTCGATCACCACATGGTCGGGCTCGTCCTCGGCAATGACCCCCTTGAACAGGTTCACGCTGCCGATGAAGTCGGCCACGAACAGGCAGTTCGGCGTTTCATACACCTCGGGAGGACGACCGACCTGCAGGATCTTGCCCTCGCTCATCACTCCGATGCGGGTGGCCATAGTCATGGCCTCTTCCTGATCGTGCGTGACCATCACGCAGGTGACGCCCACCTGTTCGATGATCCCCACCAGCTCCAGCTGCGTGCGTTCACGCAACTTTTTGTCCAGTGCACCCAGCGGCTCGTCCAGCAGCAGCAGGCTGGGCCGTTTGGCCAGGCTTCGCGCCAGCGCGACACGCTGCTGCTGCCCACCCGAGAGCTGATGCGGCTTGCGCCGCGCGTAGGGTTTGAGCTGCACGAGTTCCAGCATCCGGGCGACCCGCTCCTCGATCTCGGGGCCCGGCAGACGGTCGCGTCGCAATCCGAACGCAATGTTGTCCCACACACTGAGGTGGGGAAACAACGCGTAGCTCTGGAACATCATGTTGATGGGCCGCTGATAGGGCGCGAGGCCGGCCAGATCCTGACCATCGAGGATGATCTGCCCGCTGGTGGGCTGCTCGAAGCCCGCCAGCATGCGCAGCAGCGTCGACTTGCCGCAACCCGAAGACCCGAGCAGAGCGAAGATTTCGCCCTTGCGAATGTTCAGGGACACCTCATCGACCGCGTACACATCGCCGTATTTCTTGACGACCCGACGGATCTGCAGGAACGGCGGGGCGTCCTCCGGCACCGCGGGCTGGGAATCGGTCGAAACACTCACGGTCGCGCTGCCGGCAGACAGTTCCGGGGCCGCTCAGAGGCCGGACTTGAAGCCGGTGAACACCCGCGTGACCAGGCGGCGCACATCGTTGGTCAGGGCCTTGGGCGCCTTCATGGTCGCCATCTGGGCCGAGGACACGAAGACCGTGGGGTTGTTCGCCACTTCCGGCTTCACGAACTTGCGCGATTCGCGGTTGGGGTTGGCATAGAACACCTTGTTGGTGAGCGAGGCATGGACCTCGGGCCGCATGATGTAGTTGATGAACGCGTGGGCATTCTGCGGATGCGGTGCATCGACCGGGATGGCCATCATGTCGAAGAACAGGATGCCGCCATTGGCTGGCACCAGCGCCTGGATATCCTGCCCGGTCTTGCCGTCGATGGCGCGCTGCCGCGCAATGTTGATGTCGCCGCTCCAGCCCAGGGCCAGGC
>VERU01000026.1 GCA_018882485.1 Rhodoferax sp.
ACTCGCGACCGTGCTTTTCCTGTCCCCGTGGCGGCCGGGTGGTGTGCGAGACGGAGGGCCGCACATGCGAGTCGAGCTCCAGCAGGGCCTTGACCAGGCTGGACTTGCCGGCGCCGCTGGGCGCTGCCACGATGAAGAGGTTGCCAGGGTAGTCCATGGGTGGCGTCATTCGATGTTCTGCACCTGCTCGCGCATCTGTTCGATCAGGACTTTCATGTCCACCGAGATGCGGCTGAGTTCCAGGGTCGCCGATTTGGCGCCGAGTGTGTTGGCTTCCCGGTGCAGTTCCTGGATCAGGAAATCGAGCCGCTTGCCGATTTCACCCCCTTTGCGGATCAGGCTGTCGATTTCATCGAGGTGGGCACCCAGCCGTCCCAGCTCCTCGGCCACATCGATGCGGATGGCGAAGGCCGTGGCCTCGTTCATGGCTCGCTCCTGGGCTGCCTCGCTGGGCAGGTTGCCTTGCGGGCCCAGGGCCATGGCCTCCGTCCAGCGCTCCAGGAAACGCTGACGCTGCTGGTTCACGAGCTGGGGCACCAGCGGTTCGGCCTGGGCGGCGTGTCGGCGCAGCGCGGCAATGCGTTCCTGCAGCAGGGCGGCCAGACGCTTGCCCTCTCGCTGCCGGGCGGTCATCAGGGCCTCGACGGCCTGCTGGGCCAACGCCAGGATGCGGTCGGCCGGCACCACGGAGGCAGGAGCCTGCTCCTGCGTTGCCAGGCGCAGCGCATCGGCCACACTCAGCGGCCTGGCCTGCGGGAGCCAGGCCAGGATGTGGTCCTGGGCGGTGTTGAGCCGTTGCAGCAGGCGCACGCTGGGTTCGGGCAGGCCGCCTCTGGGCCCGTATTCCGTCAGGGCGCGCAGTTCGACTTTGCCGCGCTTGAGGCGTTGGGTCAGCAGCTCTCGCAGTGCGGATTCATGCGGTCGCCAGTCGTCGGGGAGCTTGAAGCTCAGATCCAGAAAACGGCTGTTGACCGAGCGGATTTCCAGTGCGATCCAGCTGGTTGCGGAGTCGGATCCGGCGCCTGGCTGCGCCTCGCCGGCATCGGCCAGCTGGGCGCTGGCGTAACCGGTCATACTGTAAACTGGCATGGCGATGGTCGGCTGGATCTGGCGATCGTGTGCAGGTTTCCGCCCGGCTCTCCGGCGCGGGCGGGTCGAACCGGTTGCGGGAGTGGTCGAACATTATGGCAAAGCTCACTCCGGCGCCTTTGCCGCCGGACATCCGGGTTGGTGACTATCGCATCGTGCGCAAGGTGGCCGCTGGTGGGTTCGGCCTGATTTACCTGGCGCTGGATTCCCGGGGTGAGCAGGTGGCCATCAAGGAATACCTGCCGGCCGCCTTGGCCACACGGGCACCCGGCGACCTGGCGCCGCGGGTCCATCCCGATCAGCTCTCGCTGTACCGTTTGGGTCTGAAGGGGTTTTTCGAGGAGGGACGTGCCCTGGCGCAGATCTCGCACCCCAGCGTGGTCCGGGTGGTCGATTTCCTGCAGCAGAACGACACCGTTTATATGGTGATGAACTATCTGGAGGGGGCCTCCATGCAGGATTTCATCATCACCGCCCGCGAACTCAAGCAGCCCAAGGTGTTGCGGGAGTCGACGATCCGCTCGCTGTTCGAGGAAATCCTGCGCGGTTTGCGGGTGGTGCACCAGCACCGCATGCTGCACCTGGACATCAAGCCGGCGAACGTGATCATCACGGACGACGATCGTTCGGTGCTGATCGATTTTGGCGCGGCGCGCGACGTGCTGGCCAAGGAAGGCAATTTCACGCGGCCGATGTACACGCCCGGCTTTGCGGCGCCCGAGATGTACCGCCGCGATGCGGTGATGGGGCCCTGGACCGATCTGTACGCCATCGGGGCTTGCATGTATTCGTGCATGCAGGGTTTCCCGCCGGACGATGCGCCGCAACGTTTGCGCAGCGATCGCACCGCCGCCGCCCTGGCGCGTCATCGGGGCGTGTATTCGGACAACCTGATCGAGCTGGTGGGCTGGTGCATGAGCCTGGATGCCCAGTCGCGGCCGCAGTCGGTGTTCGCCCTACAGCGGGAACTTGGCCGCGAAGGCGAGCGCCGCTACACCCGGCTGAGCATGAGTGAGAAAATACGGCTGCAGATCGACACCCTGGTGTCGGACAGCCCGAAGGGCAGCGCCAAGGCGGCAGCCCCTGCCGGCCCGTGATGGCCGCACTCAACAGAAAGTTTCCATGACCTCAGTCACGCGCAGCGGCCAGCGGGCCGCCGACCAGTTGCGACCGGTTCGCATCACCCGCGGCTACACCATCCATGCCGAGGGCTCTGTGCTGATCGAGTTTGGCCAGACCCGTGTGCTGTGCACCGCGTCGGTCGAAGACAAGGTGCCCGGTCACAAGAAGGGCAGCGGCGAGGGCTGGGTCACCGCCGAATACGGCATGCTGCCCCGCGCCACCCACACGCGCAGCGACCGTGAGGCCGCCCGGGGCAAGCAGACCGGGCGGACCCAGGAAATCCAGCGGCTGATCGGGCGGGCGATGCGCTCCGTGTTCGATCTGCGCCTCCTGGGAGAGCGCACCATCCACCTGGACTGCGATGTGCTGCAGGCCGACGGGGGCACCCGGACGGCGGCCATCACGGGGGCCTTTGTGGCGGCGCGTGACGCGGTGGATGGGCTGCTGGCTCAGGGCAAGCTGGCCCAGTCCCCGATACGGGACCACGTGGCGGCGATTTCGGTGGGCATCGTGCAGGGCCAGCCGTTGCTGGACCTGGAGTACCTGGAGGATTCGACCTGCGACACGGACATGAACATCGTCATGACGGGTTCCGGCCATTTTGTGGAAGTCCAGGGTACCGCCGAGGGCGTGGCCTTCACCCGCGCCGAAATGGATCGGCTGCTGGCACTGGCTGAAAAAGGCTGTCGCGAACTGGTGCAGCTGCAGCAGCAATCGCTATTATTATGATAGCTATAAAACCAATATCCATAAGGCTTGGAGCCTGATTTGATGAAAATTGTCCTGGCGTCCAACAATCCGGGGAAACTCGCCGAGCTGCGTGCCATGCTGGCCCCTTTGGGCCTGGAGCTGGTGGCTCAGGGCGAATTGGGCATCCCGGAGGCCGAAGAGCCTTTTGACACCTTTCTCGAAAACGCGCTGGCCAAGGCGCGTCATGCCGCGCAGCACAGCGGTTTGCACGCCATTGCCGACGATGCGGGCCTGTGTGTGGACGCTTTTGGCGGCGAGCCGGGTGTGCACACGGCCTATTACGCCACCCGGTTCGGCTATCCCAAAGGCGACGACGCCAACGTGCGGGCCCTGCTGGAGCAGATGCGCGGGGTGGAGCAGCGCCGCGCCGCCCTGGTGAGCACCCTGGTGGCCCTGCGTACGCCCCAAGACCCCGAGCCGCTGGTGGCGGTGGGCCGAGTGGTGGGCGAGATTGCCCGCGAGCCGGTGGGCGACCAGGGTTTTGGTTTCGATCCGGTCATGTACATCCCGGCCTTCGGCCGGACCTTCGCGCAGCTGCCCGTCGAAGTCAAGAATGCGCACAGCCACCGCGGGCAGGCCGCCAGGGCCCTGGTAGCGCTCATCCGGGAACGCTGGCTCGGCGCGGCATGAGGCCGCTGCAGGCTGTCCGACCTGAAGGTGTGGCCGAGGCGGCCGGGTTGCCGGCACGCGATCCGCAGCACTACCTGCGATCGGGCTTGCTGCAGCTGCACAGCCTGCCGCCCCTGACGCTGTACCTGCACCTGCCCTGGTGCCTGAAGAAGTGTCCTTATTGCGATTTCAATTCGCATCAGGTGCCATCGCAGGGCGCCCCGGAGGACCGCTACGTCGATGCCGTGCTGGCGGACCTCGAAGCCGCCTTGCCCCTGGTGTGGGGGCGTCCGGTGCACAGCGTGTTTTTGGGTGGGGGTACCCCGAGCCTGTTGCAAGCGCAGACCATCGACCGTTTGCTGTCGGGTGTCAGGGCACGGCTGAGGCTGGAGGCGGATTGCGAGATCACGCTGGAGGCCAATCCGGGCACTTTCGAGCGGGACCGGTTCGGGGCCTTTCGACGGGCCGGAGTCAGTCGCCTGTCGATCGGGGTGCAGAGTTTCGATGACCGCTTGCTGGCCGCCCTGGGCCGGGTGCACGACGGCGCGCAGGCGCGGGCGGCGGTCGAGGAGGCCGCCCGCAGCTTCGACACCTTCAACATCGATCTGATGTATGCGCTGCCCGGACAGACCCTGGATGCCCTGGACCGTGATGTGGCAACGGCGCTGTCGTTGCAGCCGCCGCACCTGTCGGTGTACCACCTCACGCTGGAACCCAACACCCGGTTCGCGGTACAGCCTCCGCCGGGGCTGCCGGATGAAGACTTGGCCAGCGAGATGCTCGACCGCATCACCACCCGCTGCGCCGCTGCCGGTTTGTTCCGTTACGAAGTCTCGGCCTACGGTCGCGCAGGCCACCGGTGCCGGCACAACCTGAACTACTGGGGGTTCGGCGACTACCTGGGGCTGGGCGCGGGAGCCCACAGCAAGCTGAGTTTTCCGCATCGCGTCGTGCGGCAGGTGCGCCTGCGCGACCCGGCCCGGTACATGGCGCAGGCGTTGCAGGGATCGGCCGTGGCCCAGGAGCACGAAGTGGCGCGAGCGGACTTGCCGTTTGAATTCATGCTCAACGCCCTCAGGCTGAGCGAGGGCGTGCCGCAGGCATGGTTCACCGAGCGCACGGGGCTGCCCCTGTCGGCGGTGCAGGGTGCGATCCAGGAGGCCCAGCGTCGTGGATTGCTGGAGCCGGACCCCGCGCGCATCGCGCCCAGCGCACTGGGATTTGATTTTCTGAACGACCTCCAGGCGATGTTTCTGCCCCCGAGCACCCGTTGATGGGGTTGTGCCGGCCCGATATAGTGGAGTCCGGGAAAGGAGGGCGGCGCCATGTTCTCTTTGTTCGGCACGCAGGGCCGGCTGTTCAGCGGGTCCCTGGAAGAACTGCGCGGTGTTCCGGGTCTGCGCAGGGTGCGTCGGCCGGCGGCCGATGCCCGTGATTTTCGCGATTCGGTGCATCCCGATGCCGCAGCGGCCGAGTCCGGCACCGATCGGCACCGCCAGGCGCTGGCGGCTTACGCGCAGACCCGTCAGCCGGTTCACGCCCGCCAGCCGCTGACGCAGGTTCAGGATCTGATGGCCCGGGCCGTGCTTTCCGTGACGGCCCACGCTACCCTGGCCGCCGCCTGGCAGACCCTGGGTGAGCGGGGATTTTCGCAAGCGCCTGTGGTCGACGGCGTCGGTCAGCTGGTCGGCCTGCTGTCCTTCCCCCACCTGCTGCGACCGGGTCAACGGCCCGCTGCCGAGCTGGCGTTGTCGGCGGTGGGAGACTGGATGGCCCAGCGGGTTCAGGAGGTGATGTGGACTCCGGTTCCGGCGGTCGAACCGCAGACCGATGTCCGGCGCGTGGCCCGGCTGCTGCTCGATACGGGTCTGCAGGGTTTGCCGGTCACGGATCCGGCCGGGGCGCTGTGTGGTTTCATCGCCCGTTCCGATCTGGTGCGGGCCGTGGCGAACGATCCGCCCCTGGATGTGTGGAGTTGAGAGCGGCCGCCCCTCAGCTCAGGTCACCGGGGCGGGATTGAACAGCACCAGCGCGTTGTGCAGGCGCCAGTGTTCGGCCCAGGTGCGGCGTTCGCCGCTGGCCACGGCCAGCAGCAGATGGAACAGCTCCCAGCCGAGTTGCTCTACCGTTGCCTGTCCGTCGGCCACCCGTCCGGCGTTCAGGTCCATCAGGTCGTGCCATCTCCGCGCAAGGTCGCTGCGGGTCGCCACCTTGACCACCGGGCAGGCCGCCAGGCCGTAGGGGGTTCCCCGGCCGGTGGTGAACACATGCAGGTTCATGCCGGCTGCCAGTTGCAGGGTGCCGCAGATGAAATCACTGGCAGGGGTAGCCGCATAGACCAGCCCGCGTTGCTGCGGCGCCAGCCGGTCGCCCGGTGACAGCACATGGGTGATCGGCGCCGTGCCGCTCTTGGCGATCGACCCCATGGCTTTTTCGACGATGTTGGACAGACCGCCCGCCTTGTTGCCCGGCGTGGTGTTGGCGCTGCGGTCCACGCCGCCGCGGGCCAGGTAGTCGTCGTACCAGGCCAGTTCGCGCACGATGGCTTCGGCCACCTGGGGCGTGGCAGCCCGTCGCGTCAGCTGCTCGACGGCGTCGCGGACTTCGGTGTTCTCGCTGAACATGACGGTGGCGCCGGCACGCACCAGCAGGTCCGTGGCAAACCCCACCACCGGGTTGGCCGTCACCCCGGAGAACGCATCGCTGCCGCCGCATTGCACTCCCACCACCAGTTCGCTGGCCGGCATGGTTTCGCGCCGCCGGGCCTGCAGACGCTCCAGGTGGGGCCGGGCGCTGGCGACGATGCTGTCGAGCATGGACATGAAGCCCACGTGCTGGCTGTCCTGCAGGCAGACCCCGGGCGGTCGCTCCTGTCCTGGCACACGGGACGCGATCGGGATGCTGTCGGCCGGCAGCAAGCGCTCGGGCTGAAGCTTTTCGCAGCCCAGGCTGACGACCAGCACTTCGCCGCCGAAATTGGGATTCAGGCTGATGTGGCGCAGGGTGCGGATAGGGATGGAGGCCTCGGGCGCTTCGATGGCCACACCACATCCGTAGCTGTGCTCCAGGCCGACCACGTCGTCCACATTGGGATAGAGCGGAAGCAGTTCCTGCCGGATGCGCTGTACCGCGTGAGCCACCACACCGGCCACGCACTGGACGGTGGTGGTCACGGCCAGGATGTTGCGGGTGCCGACGCTGCCGTCGGCGTTGCGGTAGCCCTGGAAACTGTGGCCTTGCAGCGGTGGCAGGGCCGGCGCCCGGGCGGTCGCCATCGGCAATCCTTGCAGGGGGTGGGCCGATGGCAGCCGCAACAGGCGCTCGTGGACCCATTGGCCCGCCTGGATCGCACGCAGGGCATGGCCGATGGGAATGCCGTAGCGCAGCACGGCCGCGCCCTCGGGCAGGTCGCACAGCGCGAGTTTGTGTCCTTGGGGTACGGTGTTCTTCAGCACCAGGCCGGCGCCCGGCACGCCGGCCGGCAGGCAAGTGCCGGCCGGCAGGCCGCCGTCGTTGGCGACGATGGCCACGTTGTCGTCCGGGTGGACCTGCAACGTCAGCGCAGCGCCCGAGGACGGCAGGGGGGACACGGGCCGTGTGTCAGTGGCCATGGGCAGTCGGAAACCGTGAGAAACAGGGCTCCACACGCCCAGGGGTGCCAGGGTCCAGCGACAACAGGGCGCCGCTGAGGCCAGCCGGGTCCAGAGCCGGATTGCCCGGCACGATGGAGGTCACGAACAGGGTACGCAGGTCGGGGCCGCCAAAGGCGCACATGGCGGGCTTGGGTACCGGAACCGTGAGGGAGCGCAGCAGCTCGCCGGACGGCGAGAAACCGTGGATCTGGCCGGCGTCGTTGCCGCAGATCCAGTAGGTTCCGCCGGCGTCCACCGCCGCGCCATCCGGCCGACCTGGCAGCGGCGTCATGTCGACGAACAGCCGGCGACCGGACAGCTGGGCCGATTGCACGTCGTAGTCGAACGCCCAGATCTTCTGGACGGTGGGGTGCGAGTCGGACAGGTAGAAGGTCCGGCCATCCGGGCTGAAACCCGATCCGTTGGGGGTGATCAGCCCGCCCACGTGGGGTCCGGTCAGGCCACGTTCATCCAGACAGTACAAGCCGCCCAGGTTCGAACCCTCTGGCCGGTCCATTACCATGGTGCCCACCCAGAGCCTGCCGCTGGCATCGCACCGTCCGTCGTTGAAACGCATGTTGGGCGCGGGGTGGTCGATGCGGGCCAGCGTTTGCAGGTCGTCCAGCCCGCCGTCCGGCCCGGGGTGCAGGCAGGCAATCCGCGATTCCATCGCGGCGATCACGCGGCCGTCCTGGGTCAGCGCGATGCAGCCGGTGCGTTCCGGCAGCGTCCACTCGGCCAGGCTGCCGTCGGCCGGTCGGTAGCGCCGCAGGCGCCGTCCTTCAATGTCCACCCACCAGAGGGCCTGCTGTCCAACATGCCAGACCGGCGATTCGCCGACCTCATCGCGTTGCGGTCCAATGATCTGGTATGGGGTCGCTGGGATGTTCATGGGCTCAGGTCCGTGGGTCGTGTCGCAGGTTCGAGGCGGGTATTCGTGTCGGGCCTTCGGGCTCCAGCCCGGATGCCTGGGCCCATTGTCGATCCGAACGCGCCGTTGCCGTGCGGGTGCCAGCAGGTATCTGGCGCAACCCACCGCAACTCCGGGAGGCCCCCAAGGTTTGTCGGTACCATCACGACCCTGATCAACGCACGGGCCCATCCCGATGGACGCAACTTCCCACACCCCGACGGTCACCCGCATGCAGGTGATCCCGGTGGCCGGCCACGACAGCATGTTGCTCAACCTCAGCGGGGCCCATGCGCCCTTCTTTACCCGCAATCTGGTGGTGTTGACCGACTCCTCGGGGCGCCAGGGGGTGGGGGAGGTGCCGGGCGGAGAAAAGATACGCGCCACGCTCGAGGATGCGCGGGCGCTGGTGGAGGGTCAGGCACTGGGACGCTACCTGGCGGTGCTGCAGACCATGCGCCGGCATTTTGCCGATCGCGACAGCGCAGGCAGGGGCAACCAGACCTTTGACCTGCGGGTTGCCATCCACGCGGTGACGGCGGTCGAGAGCGCGCTGCTGGATTTGCTGGGCCAGTTCCTGGGCGTTCCGGTGGCGGCCCTGCTGGGGGAGGGTCAGCAGCGCGACCGGGTGCAGATGCTGGGCTATCTCTTCTATGTCGGTGACCGTTCACGCACTCCACTGCCCTACCGCAGTGAGCCCGACGCAGACGATGACTGGCTGCGCCTGCGGCATGAGCCTGCACTGGATGCCCATGCCGTGGTGCGATTGGCCGAAGCGGCGCAGGCCCGGTACGGCTTCCAGGATTTCAAGCTCAAGGGTGGGGTGCTGCGGGGTGACGAGGAGCTGGAGGCGGTGCAGGCCCTGCACGAGCGCTTTCCCAGGGCCCGCATCACCCTCGATCCCAATGGCGGGTGGTCGCTGCGTGATGCGATCCGCCTGTTGCGCGATCAGGCTGGCGTGTTGGCCTACGCCGAAGATCCCTGCGGCGCCGAGGGTGTGTATTCGGGCCGCGAGGTGATGGCCGAGTTTCGGCGGGCGACCGGGTTGCGAACGGCAACCAACATGGTCGCCACCGACTGGCGCGAGATGGCACACAGCCTGCAGCTGCAGTCGGTGGACATTCCGCTGGCGGATCCGCATTTCTGGACGCTCCAGGGCTCGGTTCGGGTGGCGCAGCTGTGCCAGATGCACGGCCTGACCTGGGGCTCACATTCCAACAACCACTTCGATGTGTCGCTGGCGATGTTCACCCATTGCGCAGCCGCCGCTCCCGGCAGGGTGACCGCCATCGACACCCACTGGATCTGGCAGGATGGCCAGCACCTGACCGCGGAGCCCCTGTTGATCCGTGACGGTCACGTCGAAGTCCCCTCGCGACCGGGACTGGGCGTGACGCTGGACATGGAGGCCGTGCAGCGGGCCCACCAGCTGTATCTTCAGCATGGACTGGGGGCGCGCGATGACGCGATGGCCATGCAGTATCTCTTCCCCGGGTGGTCGTTTCATCCCAAGTCGCCCTGCCTGGTCCGATGACTGCAGCACCCTTGCGCCCGACCCAGACCATGGACGCCACGCGACCACCCCACTTGCTGAGGGCCCTGTTCGACGCCGCCATCGCGTCCGCCCAGCCAGCGCTGGTGCTGCCGCCGCATCTTCCCGCGTTACCGGCGGGACGGCTGATCGTGCTGGGTGCCGGCAAGGCGTCGGCCGCGATGGCCCGCGCGGTCGAGGACCATTGGTCTGGTCCCCTGGAGGGGCTGGTGGTGACGCGTTATGGTTATGGGGTGCCCTGTGACCGCATCGAGATCGTGGAGGCGGCGCATCCGGTGCCGGATGCGGCGGGCGAGGCGGCGGCCCGGCGGATGCTGGAGCGGGTGCGCGGACTGTCTCGGGACGATCTGGTGCTGTGCCTGGTGTCCGGCGGTGGATCGGCCCTGATGCCAGCGCCGGCGGCCGGCCTGACCCTGGCCGACAAGCAGGCGATCAACGCGCAACTGCTGCGCAGCGGCGCTGCCATCGGCGAAATGAATTGCGTGCGTCGGCACCTCTCCGCCATCAAGGGGGGGCGGCTTGCGGCCGCCTGCTATCCGGCGCGGGTGTTGACCCTGGTGATTTCCGATGTGCCCGGCGACGGCCTGCACGACATCGCCTCCGGACCGACGGTGGCAGATCCGACCACCTGCGTGGACGCGTTGGCCGTCCTGCGCCGGTACCGCATCGACATGCCGGCTCCAGCCTGGGCTTGGCTGGAAAGCGGCGAGGGGGAAACCATCAAGCCCGGGGACTCCCGGTTGGCGCGCTGCGAGACCCGGCTGGTCAGCTCGCCCCAGATGGGCCTGGAGGCTGCGGCCAGACTGGCCAGGTCGTTGGGAGTGACCCCGTGCATCCTGGGGGACAGTCTGGAGGGAGAGGCCCGAGAGGTGGGCCGGGTGATGGCTGGCATTGCGCGGCAGGTGGCTGCGCACCATCAGCCTGTGGCACCCCCTTGCGTGCTGCTGTCGGGCGGCGAGACCACCGTGACGGTCCGGGGGCAGGGCTGCGGCGGCCGCAACGTCGAATTTCTGCTGGCCCTGGGCGTGGCCCTGGGCGGTCATCCTGGCATCCACGCCCTTGCGGGGGATACCGACGGGGTGGACGGGCAGGTCGATGTCGCGGGCGCGCTGTTGGCCCCCGATACGCTGGACCGGGCACGTGCGTTGGGACTGGTGCCTGCCGGCAGCCTGGACCGCAACGACGGTCACGGCTTTTTCGGTGCCCTGGGGGATTCCGTGGTCACGGGTCCCACACGCACCAACATCAACGATTTCCGCGCGGTCTTCGTCTCGGGGTGAGACGCGGGCCGGCCAACCCACTTCATGGAGAACCACATGCTCGATGTTCCTGCCTCGCCGCTGCGCCTGCCGCGACTTCTGCTCACCGGGGCAGCGGGCAACCTGGGTCGGGAGTTGCGGCCGCGACTGAAAGCCTATTGCGATGTGCTGCGTGTCAGCCATCGCAGGGACATCGGCCCTGCTTCCGACGGGGAGGAGGTGCAGCTTGCGGAGCTGTCCGATGCGGACCAGATGATGGCGCTGCTTGCAGGGGTGGACGCTGTGGTCCACATGGGCGGCGTGTCGACCGAGCAGCCCTGGGAACCCATTCTGGCCGGCAACATCGTGGGTGCGGTCAACCTGTATGAAGCGGCCCGGCGCCAGGGGGTCCGGCGCATCGTCTTCGCCAGCTCCAACCATGTCACCGGTTTTTATCGGCAGGATGAGGTCATCGACACCCGATCGCCGCCCAAACCCGACGGTTTTTACGGACTCTCCAAGGCCTTTGGCGAAAACCTGGCCGAGCTGTACTGGAACCGTTGGGGTGTGGAAACCGTCAGCCTGCGCATCGGATCCTCCTTTGCCGAACCGAAGGACCGCCGGATGCTGGCGACCTGGCTGAGCTTTGATGACCTGGAGCGTCTGATCGTCGCCGCACTGACGGCACCCATCGTGGGGCATACGGTGATCTACGGCGTCTCAGACAACCAGGCCTGCTGGTGGGACAACCGCCATGCACGGCACCTCGGATACCGGCCCGGGGACAGCTCGGACCGTTTTCGGGCCGCCGTGGAAGCCCGCCAGCCCGTGATCGATCGAGGCGATCCGGCTGCCATCTACCAGGGCGGCGGTTTCGTGAAGGTGTCGCCGCATGGCGACTGACACAGACCGGGCAGCCGGAACCCAGCGGGCGGACGGTTCAGCCCGGCAGTCGAACCAATTGCCCGCTGGCTGAGGACTCGCGCACCGCCCAGGCGGCTTCAAGCGCACGCAGTCCGTCGAGCGCCGAACACACCGGGGTTTCGGTACCGGAAATCACCGCCGCGAAATGGCGCAGCTGCTCCTGGTAGGGGCAGCGCTGGAGTGGCACGCTGCGGCTCATCTCGATGGGTTGCTCCCAGCTGCGGGTTCCCCGGTAGCGCCAGCATTCCAGTCTGGGCAATGTGAGCGACCCCTCGGTGCCTGAGAAAAAATGGGAGTTGATGTCCTGCTGGGGAAACCGCGTGGTTTCATGCGCCGCCAGGTCGTAGTTCCAGGGGGCTGCCGCTGCGTCCGACACCGTGACCGTGCCGAGCGCGCCGTTGGCAAAGCGCAGCGTCAGCACCGCCGTGTCTTCGACCGGGTGACCCCGTACGGCGTTGGAACTCAGGGCGTGCAGGCTTTCGATGTCGCCGTACAGAAAGCGCAGCAGGTCGAGGTCGTGGATCAGATTGATGAGCACCGGTCCGCCGCCAGGCCGGGTTCGCCACTCCGCCTTGAAATACTCGTCGTCCTTGTACCAGGTGGACAGGGCCGTCACGCACACCGGTCGACCGAGCAGCCCCGAGGCGACGATGTCGCGGGCCTGGCGCATGATGGGGTTGTAGCGCCGTTGGTGCCCGACCAGTACCGGCAACCCGCTGTCGATGGCGGCGCGATGGATGCGGCGCGCGTTCTCCACCGTGTCGGCGATGGGTTTTTCGACCAGCACGGCGGCACCCTGTGCCAGCACATCGAGCACGACGTCGGCGTGCGCATCGTTGGGTGTGGCGACCACCACCGCCTGCGCCTAGG
>VERU01000455.1 GCA_018882485.1 Rhodoferax sp.
GGCCGCAACCGCGCCATTATCCGCAGCGGCCAGGCAGGCCGGATCGTCAAGGCCGTGGGGTCGATGACCGGCACCCCGCTCGGCATAATCCGCGCATGTCCGATCCGCGCAGCGCCCGACCCCGGCGGCCCGGCCCCCAAGGGCTGCCGCTGTTGCGGGGCGGGCACGCTCTGGCGGTCTCGCTGCTGCTGGCGGGCTGCGCCGGGCCCGCGCCCGCGCCCGTGGCGGGCTCCAATAACCCGCCGGCAGCCGCCTCGGTGCCGCGGCCCCAGCCCCGTGTGGGACCGGCCCTGCGCACCGATGCCGCCGCCGAGCGCTACCACGGCCTGAACCGGCTGACCTGGGGCGCCAACTCCAGCGACTTCGAGCAGGCCGGCGAGCTGGCCGCGTACCTGGACCGCCAGCTCACCCCCGGCCCGGCCGACCTGCCAGCGGCCGCGCAGGCCCAGATCGACGCGATGACCATCAGCCGGAAGCCGGCGGCCGCGCTGGCCATGGAACTGGAGCAGCGGCGCCGGCAGGCCGACGCCCTGAAGAACGACGAGGAAAAGAAAACCGCGCAGCAGGCCTACCAGCAGGAGCTGACCCGGCTGGCCCGTGAATCGGCTTCGCGACACATCCTGCGCGCGCTGTATTCGCCGCGCCAGGTGCAGGAGCAGATGACCTGGTTCTGGCTCAACCACTTCAGCGTCTTCCAGTTCAAGTCCAACATCCGGGTGCTGCTGGCCGACTACGAGGACCAGGCAATCCGCCCCCGCGCCCTGGGGCGCTTTCGCGACCTGCTCGGAGCCGCCGCCCTGCACCCGGCCATGCTGCGCTACCTGGACAACGAGCAGAACGCGGTCAACCGCATCAACGAGAACCTGGCGCGCGAGCTGATGGAGCTGCACACGCTGGGCGTGGAAGGCCCGTACACCCAGAAGGACGTGCAGGAACTGGCCCGGGTGCTGACGGGCGCCGGCGTCAACCTGACCGCCACCGACACGCCCGTGGGCCGGCGCGAACTGCAGGGCTACTACCTGCGCCGGGGCGTCTTCGAGTTCCACCCGGGGCGCCACGACTTCAACACCAAGACCCTGCTCGGCGAGCCGCTGCGCGGGCGCGGCATGGCCGAACTGGACGAGGCGCTCGACCGGCTGGCCCGGCACCCGTCCACCGCCCGCTTCGTCAGCCGCAAGCTGGCGCAGTACTGGCTGGCCGACGCGCCACCCCCCGCCCTGGTGGAGCGCATGGCCCAGACCTTCCTGGCGCGCGACGGCGACATCGCCGAGGTGCTGCGCACGCTGTTCACCGCGCCCGAGTTCGCCAGCGGCGCCGGCGGCAAGTTCAAGGACCCGATGCGCTTCGTGACCGGGGCCCTGCGGCTGGCCTACGACGAACGGGTGATCCTCAACACCACCCCGGTGATCAACTGGCTGAACCGGCTGGGCCAGCCCCTGTACGGGCGCCAGACGCCCGACGGCTGGCCCCTGGACGAACCGGCCTGGGCGAGCCCCGGCCAGCTGGCGGTGCGCTTCGAGGTGGCACGGGCCATCGGCTCGGGCAGTGCCGGCCTGTTCCGCCCCGAAGGCCCACAGACGCAGGAGGTGCCGGCCTTTCCGCAGCTCTCGAACGCGCTGTACCACCAGGCCATCGTGCGCACCCTGGGCCCCGCCACCCGGGCCGGGCTCGCGCAGGCCGCCTCGCCGCAGGAATGGGCCTCGTTCCTGCTGTCCTCTCCCGAGATGATGCGGCGCTGACGCCGCCAGGAGCCGCCATGCAACGCCGACACCTTCTGCAATCGATCGCCGGCCTCGCCAGCATCACCGGGCTGGGCGCCGGATCGCGCCTGTGGGCCGCGCCCGGCAATCCGCCCGCCCTGCTGGTGGTGTTCCTGCGCGGGGCTTACGACGCCGCCAACCTGCTGGTACCCATCGGCAGCCGCTTCTATTACGAATCGCGTCCGGGCATCGCCATCGCCCCGCCCTCGGCGGACGCCGGATCGGCGCTGCCCCTCACATCCGACTGGGGACTGCACCCGGCCCTGCGAGACACCCTCCTGCCGCTGTGGCGGCAGGGCGAAATCGCCTTCGTGCCCTTCGCGGGCACGCACGACACCACCCGCAGCCACTTCGAGACGCAGGACGGCATCGAGCTCGGGCAGGGCGAGGGCAACCGCAACTACCGCTCCGGCTTCCTCAACCGCCTGGCCGAGGTGCTGGGCGCGAGCCCCATGGCCTTCACCGACCGCCTGCCGCTGGCCCTGCAGGGCACCGTGCAGGTGGCCAACACCCAGCTGCGCAACCTCAACAAGCCTGCGGTGGACGCGCGCCAGAGCCGCATCATCAGCGCGATGTACCAGGGCACCGGGCTGGCCGCGCCGGTGGACCAGGGCTTTGCGGTGCGCGACGAGGTGCTGCGCGAGATGGCCGCCGAAATGGACGCGGCGAGCCGCAACGCCATCAGCGCCCGGGGCTTCGAGCTGGAGGCGCGCCGCATCGCCCGCCTGATGAAGGGCCGCTACCGCATCGGCTTCGTCGACATCGGCGGCTGGGACACCCATGTGGCCCAGGGCGGCGCGACCGGCCAGCTGGCCACCCGCTTCGAAGAGCTCGGGCGCGGCCTGTCGGCCTTCCGGCAGGAAATGGGCACGCAGTGGCGCGACAGCACGGTGGTGGTGCTCAGCGAGTTCGGCCGCACCTTCCGGCAGAACGGCAACGGCGGCACCGACCACGGCCACGGCAGTGTCCACTGGGTGCTGGGCGGCGGCCTGCGGGGCGGACGGATTGCCGGCGAACAGGTCCGGGTGGAACAGGCCACCCTGTTCCAGAACCGGGACTACCCCGTGCTCAACGAATACCGCAGCCTGCTGGGCGGCCTGCTGGCGCGGCAGTACGG
>VERU01000456.1 GCA_018882485.1 Rhodoferax sp.
TCATCGGGCCAACGCCGGAGTCCATCCGCATCATGGGCGACAAGGTCTCGGCCAAGCAGGCCATGATCAAGGCCGGTGTGCCTTGTGTGCCGGGGTCCGAAGGGGAGTTGCCGGACGATCCGGTGCAGATCCGACGCATCGCGCGGTCCATCGGCTACCCTGTGATCATCAAAGCCGCGGGTGGCGGAGGTGGGCGCGGCATGCGGGTGGTGCACACCGAAGCGGCCCTCATCAATGCCGTGGCCATGACCAAGGCGGAGGCCCAGAGTGCCTTTGGCAATCCGTCGGTTTACATGGAGAAGTTTCTCCAGAACCCCCGGCACATCGAGATCCAGATTCTGGCCGACAAGTACAAGAATGCGGTCTATCTGGGCGAGCGCGACTGCTCCATGCAACGGCGCCACCAGAAGATCATCGAGGAAGCCCCTGCGCCCGGCATTCCCCGCAAGCTCATCGAACGGGTGGGCGAGCGCTGTGTGGCAGCTTGCAAGAAAATCGGATACCGGGGAGCCGGCACCTTCGAGTTTCTCTACGAGGACGGGGAGTTCTATTTCATTGAAATGAACACCCGGGTGCAGGTGGAGCATCCCGTCACCGAAATGATCACGGGCATCGACGTGGTCCGCACCCAGATCATGGTGGCTGCTGGCGAGAAGTTGCCCTTCACCCAGCGAGACATCCAGATCCGCGGTCATGCGATCGAATGCCGCATCAACGCCGAGGACCCCTACAAGTTCATTCCTTCGCCCGGACGCATCACGATGTGGCATGCACCAGGCGGCCCTGGCGTGCGCGTGGATTCCCATGTCTACACCAATTACTTCGTGCCACCCCATTACGACTCGATGGTCGGCAAGCTGATCGTGCACGGCGATACCCGGGAGCAGGCCCTGGCCCGCATGCGCACCGCCCTGGGTGAAGCGCTGGTCGAGGGCATCAAGACCAACATCCCGCTGCATCGGCAACTGATGGTGGATGCCAAGTTCATGGGCGGTGGCACCAATATCCACTACCTGGAAGAGTGGCTGGGTCACCGGGTACGCTGAACCGATACGCCCATGTTCGAGCTGAGCCTGATCTGTCCGCAGGACCGGATTGAGGCCCTGGGCGATGCGCTGGAGGCCCTGGATGCGCTGAGTGTCGGTGTGGAGGACGCTGACGCCCAGACCGATGCCGAGCAGGCCTTGTTTGGAGAGCCCGGGATGCCGCCGCCGGGCGATGGCTGGCAACGGTCCCGAGTGACGGCTCTTTTTGCAGCGGAAGCCGGGGCCTCTGAGGCTGCCAGCTTGATCGCGGCCCAGCCCGATTTGGCCGGTTGTTCGACGGCAACCATACGCCCGGTCCCTGACCAGGATTGGGTGCGTCTGACGCAATCGCAGTTCGCACCGGTGCCGGTCACAGACGATTTCTGGATCGTCCCCACCTGGCATGAGGCGCCCGATGCCGCCCGAACGATCATGCGGCTGGATCCGGGCCTGGCTTTCGGCACCGGTACCCATCCCACCACCCGCATGTGCCTGCGCTGGATTGCTGCGGCCGCGCGGCAACCAGGACCGGCGTCCGGTTTGGGGCGCGTGCTCGACTACGGTTGTGGCTCGGGCATCCTGGCCATCGCTGCGGCGCTGCATGACGCCCATCCGGTCTGGGCGGTCGACATCGATGAAGCCGCCCTGGTGGCCACCCGCACCAACGCCGCCGCCAATGGCGTAGCCTTGCAGGTTGGTCGGCCCGAGGATTGCGTGGGCCGGTACCAGACGGTGTTGGCCAACATCCTGGCCACACCCCTGAAGGTGCTTGCGCCCTTGCTGTGGGGCCGGGTCGCACCGGGTGGACGCCTGGTGCTGGCCGGCATCCTGGCCCGACAGGCGGACGAACTGGTGGAGGCCTATGCGCCCTGGTGCCAGCTGACGGTCAGTGATCAGGAAGAGGGCTGGATCCTCATGACGGCTCAGGGCTGAGGTGTTGCGTGGATCACCCAGGTCGTGCGTCTGCACCGGCTGATGATGTGGCTCAGGAGATCTCGGGAGCACCTTCTGCGCCAGAGCCAGGCCAGGCGCTTCGCCCGGAGCCGATGACCGAACTGCCGGCCGTCAGTTTCATTCCCCGCGTGCGATCGGAGGCCTTCTGGCAACGACCGGTTGTTCTGGCCGTCATGCTGTCGCTGGCGGGATCTCTGACGCTGGTATTGTGCTTGCAGGTTCTGCTGCATGAGCGGGATCGCCTGTCGGCCGTGGTGCCAGGGCTCCAGACCTGGCTGGAGGGTCTGTGCCAGCCTTTCGGGTGTCGCGTCGAGCCGATGCGAGACATGGATTCGGTGGTGATCGAAAGCTCGTCGTTTGCCCAACTGGGCGTCAGGGATTACCGATTGAGCATCGTCTTGCGCAACACCTCGTCCCGGCCGGTGGCCACGCCAGCGATGGAATTGACGCTGCTGGATGCCGCCGATCGGATGCTGTTGCGGCGGGTTATTGCCGTTTCGGAACTGGCTCAGGTCCCAGACCGGCTGGGCGGCAACGCCGAATGGGCAAGCACCATCGACTTCGAGGTCGATCGTGATGTTGTGGCGACCGTTGCCGGCTATCGAGTGGTGATTTTTTACCCCTGAGGTCGAAAAAAAGCCCACTGCCGCAGGGCAGTGGGCCTGGACCTGGGGATCCGCCTCAGGGTTTGCTGGCCGTGGGGAATGGCCAGGCTGCCTGCGGATTCAGGGTGGTTTGAGCCGCCGGGGCAGGCGCAGGTGCAGGGGCAGGCGCTTTCGCGGCTTTTTTGGCCGCCGGTTTCTTCGCGGCGGGCTTTTTGGCCGCCGGTTTCTTGGCAGCAGCGGCCTTCTTCGCCGGCGCGGCCTTCTTGGCGGGCGCAGCGGCCTTCTTCGCC
>VERU01000027.1 GCA_018882485.1 Rhodoferax sp.
CCCTGCGGCGGTCCAACGTCTTCGATCTGATCGGCTCCGAGGCCCGCACCATCCGCGAGCGCGTCGGCCTGGTGGACACCTCCGTGTTCTCGCGCTTCGAAGTGACCGGTCCGAACGCCGAAGCCTGGCTGGACAGGCTGCTGGCGGCACGACTGCCGGCGGCCGGTCGCGCCAGACTGGCACCCATGCTGGGGCATGACGGGCGACTCAAGGGCGACCTCACTGCCTTTCACTGGGCGGACGGGACGTACTGGCTGATGGGCTCCTACTACCTGCGTGAATTCCACCTGCGCTGGTTTGCCGACCACGCGATGCCCGATGCACAGGTCCGCGACATCTCGGATGCCACAACCGGATTCCTCCTGACCGGGCCTGCAGCAGGGCGTGTTCTTCAACGATGCACCCACCAGCAGCTCGACCTGCCCTTCATGGGTTGCGGCGAACTCGATGTCGGCATGATCAGGGCCCGTGTGGGGCGCCTGTCGATCGCCGGTGAACTCGGATTCGAGATCCATTGCGAGGCGGCCGAGCATGCAACCCTGCGACAGTCCCTGCTGGAGGCCGGTCGTGCCGACGGCATCGCCGAAGTGGGGTACTACGCGCTCAACAGCCTCCGCCTGGAAAAGAGCTTCGGAATCTGGTCGCACGAATTCACCCAGGGTTACACACCCGCGATGACCGGCCTGGACCGCTGGATCGCGTTCGACAAGGGCGACTTCATCGGGCGCGAGGCGGCGCTGGCAGCGCGCCAAGCGGACCGGCATCCTTCGACCCTGGTCACCCTGGAAATTGACGCGACCGACGCCGACGCAAGAGGCTTCGAACCGATCTGGCATGGCAATCGACGGGTGGGATTCGTCACGTCGGGCGGATACGGCTACACCGTCCGCCAGAGCCTGGCGATGGCGATGGTCGATCGGGCCTTCGCCCAGCCAGGCACGGCGCTCACGGTGCACGTGCTGGGGATACTGCGCGCCGCTCGCGTCGTACCGCCATCCCCCTACGATCCAGAAGGCACGGCCATGCGTGCCGCTGCAAACCACGGCGCATGAATACATCCACCTCCCACAGCAGCAAGGCTGGCCGCCGACGCGGTCGCAGCGAATCGCAAATTCCGCCGATCCGGCAAACGAGTTACCGCTCCCTGACGAACCCGTTCGTTCCGCAAACGGTATTCAGCGACGACCAGGTGCAGGCGATACACGCCACCGCACTCCGAATTCTCCAGGAACTCGGCATCAAGGTGCTGCTGCCACAGGCCTTGGCGGTGTACAAGGCCGCCGGGGCCATCGTAGACCCCGACACCCAGATGGTACGCATCGGCGCCGAGCTGGTCACGGCCGCCCTGGCCACTGCGCCCCGGGCTATTCCCTGCATGGCCGGCGACCGCAGTCGCGATGTTCGCTTCGAACTGGGCCGGCTGAACTTCCTGGCGGGCTGCGGGTCACCCAACGTCTCCGATCTGGATCAGGGGCGCCGGGCAGGGACGCTTGCCGATTTCGAAAACGCCATACGGATCATCCAGGGGTTTGACGTCCTGCATCTGCAGGGCCCTTACATCGAGCCGCAGGACATCGACCCGCGCTTCCGTCACTACGCGATGACCCGTGCGCAGCTGACCCTGTCGGACAAGCTGCCCAACGTCTATGCGCGCGGTACGCAGCAGGTCGAGGACAGCTTCGAGATGATCCGGCTGGCCCGCGGGCTGTCCGAATCGGAATTTCTCGCCACACCCTGCTGCTGGGGCGTCATCAACACCAATTCGCCCCGGCAGCTCGACATTCCCATGGCGCAGGGCATCATCGACTTCGCGCGCCATGGGCAGCCCACCGTCATCACGCCCTTCTGCCTGGCCGGCGCGATGGCGCCGGTCACCGTCGCCGGAGCGCTGGCGCTGCAGCACGCGGAGGCGCTGGCGGGCATCACGCTGGCCCAGCTGACGCGCCAGGGGGCTCCCGTGCTGTACGGCAGCTTCGCCTCCAATGTCGATCTGCGATCGGGTTCTCCGACCTTCGGCACCCCTGAACACATCAAGGCCACACTAGGCTCGGGCCAGTTGGCCCGCCTGATCGGACTGCCATGGCGATCGGGTGCGGGCTGCGCCGCCGCCAGCCCGGACGTCCAGGCCGCCCACGAGACGCAGTTCGGTCTGTGGGCCTCGGTGCTGGCGGGCTCGAGCCTGTGCATCCATGCGGCCGGATGGGTCGAAGGCGGACTGACCTTCTCCTTCGAGAAGCTCATCACCGACCTCGAAGCCCTGCAGACCCTGGCCGAACTGTGCCAAACATCGCCCGGGGACACCGACGCGATCGGCTACGACGCCATCGCCGATGTCGCTCCCGGCGGGCACTTCTTTTCGACGCAGCACACCATGGAACGTTACCGGACCGCCTTTTACGAGCCGCTGGTCGCCGACCTGTCGAATTTCGGCAACTGGACCGAATCCGGCGCCCTGAGAACCATCGACCGCGCCCGCTCGGTCTGGAAACGCAGACTGGACGAGTTCACCGCGCCGGAATCCGCTCGGGCCCAGGCCGAATCACTGGATGCCTTCATCGCCCGGCGAACCGCCGAAGGAGGCGCGGCACCCGTTTCCTGAGGGCGGGCCGGAAACAGGCGCCCCGCCCCCCGGCAGTGCATCTGCCGCTCAGACTCCGAAGCTGGTGTACTGCCAGTCCGCCCACCCGGGCACAGCCGCCGGCTTGAGCCAGCTGCGACGAACGACGGCGTTGGCCCCGTTGGTGAGCCAGACATAGGCGGAGGTCTGGTCCATCAATCGCTGGATCTCCAGCACCTTGTCCCGACGCTTGGCGATATCCAGCTCATCCGCTGCCTCGTTGTAGAGGCGCTCGAAGTCCGGGCTGTTCCAGCGCGACCAGTTCCAGACGCCGATCTGGGCGGGACGGAACCATTGCAGCACAAAGTTCGGGTCATGCTTGCCGTTGAACTGGACCATGTACAGCTCGAGGTTCTTGCCGATCTCGTCCTTGCCGGAGTTCCAGAAGGTGGCAGGCGTCTGCTGGTCAACGTCCACGGTGATGCCGATCTCGGCCAGGAGCGCCCGGGCGACCAGAGCCATGTTCTGAAACTGCGGCTGGTTCAGGATGGTCAGACGCAGTTTCAGACTCGTGACACCGGCGGCGGCCAGCAGGCGGCGGGCCTCCGCAACGTTGCGACGATACACCGGGGCTTCTTTCCAGTGACCGAGGATCTGGGGCGGCAAAGCGGTGTTCAAGCGGGGAGCTTTTCCGTTGTAGCCCGCAAGAACCATCTGATCCACATCCACGCCCAGCCGGATGGCCTGGCGCACGCGAAGGTCCGACAGCGGGCCCTTCTCGACGTTCATCCCCAGCCACACGAAGGCCATTCCTGGGACGTCGTCCACCGTCACCCCGGCCACACCGCGCAGGGGATCGGCCGCCGTCGGATTGAGCAGGGCAAAGTCCACCTCTCCAGCACGGACGGCCAACTCGGTGGTCTTGGGGTCAGAGATCACACGCAGGCTGATTTCATCGAAATGCGGCTTTCGGCCCGAATATGCGGGGTTGCGCTTGAGAACCACACCCTTCTGCCGGTCGTAAGCCCCCATCTGGTAAGCACCGGAACCCACCGGCGCAGTGCCGATGTCGCCCCCCCGCTGCTCGACCGCCTTCTTGCTGACGATACTCCCGGAAATGTCCGAGATGGCAATGTCGAAGACATTGGCCCGCGGTGCGGACAGGACGATCCGACCCTCATACTTGCTGCGGACTTCCACCCGCACCAGATGCAGCCAGTCTGCCTTGTACGGCGAATCCTTGCCCCCGGCGGCAGCGGGCAGGCCGATGCGCTCGAAGCTGAACTTCACATCCTCGGCCGTCATCTCGCCAAATCCATCCGTGAACATCTGGCCCGGCTTCAGGCGGAAGTCAATGGCGGTCGGTGACACCTGGCGGACTTCCGCGGCGGCATCGAGTTCCAGCTCGGTCGAATTCGCCTTTGGCGACATCAGGCGCTGGTACACCGCCCGGATGATGCCGCCCTCGGGCGGCCCGACCCGGAATGCCGGGTCACAGGTACCGATCTCCCGATCGATGCGCACAACCACCGATGGCTTCGGACCCGCGCCCGTCTGCGCTGTCGCCCACTGCGTAAAACCAGCACCAAAAATACCGGACAGGCCCGCTCCGGCAGCCAGCAGCTCACGACGTGAAAACGGTCTGTTCATGGATGTACTCCTGATGAAATGGTTGGTCGCAGTGGTCTCTGGCGGTCCGTGACGTTCAGCTATCGGAAAGGCCACGCCCCCTGACGATCAGAATGCAGAAGATCGCCTGCGGATCAATGTACATATATGTACATGCTTTGTCAACCGCCCATCCCTGTCATCAGCCACCGGGCTCGAGATGCACCACGCAACGAAAGCCGATATGGCTGGTGGGGCTATCGATCGGCTGGGGATGCCGAGCCGCCGGACGGAAGCGGCGGCAGTAGTTCAGCGCGCATAGGTGCGATCCGCCCTTGATCACCTTGCGCGGCATGCCATCCGGCAGGGTCACATCGTGACTTTCATGCTCTGTGCCGCCCCGCGGATTCATTGGCAGGCCGCAGCAATCCGACGAAGTCTGCACACCCGGATGGCGTGACCACCAGTCCTGAGTCCATTCCCATACATTGCCGATGGTGTCGAACAGGCCATAGCCGTTGGCGGGGAAAGCACGAACCGGAGAGGTCCGCTCCCACCCATCTTCCAGGGTGTTCGAACGGGGAAATTCGCCCTGCCAGTAATTGGCCATCATGACGCCTCCCGGCGCAAGTTCGTTGCCCCAGGCGTAATCAGCGCCTGCAAGCCCGCCCCGGGCGGCATACTCCCACTCCGCCTCGGTCGGCAACGATTTTCCGGCCCAGTCTGCATAGGCCCGGGCATCGGGATAGGCGACATGCACGACGGGATGATCATCCAGGTCCTCGATCCCGCTGTCCGGGCCCAGGGGCCGGCGCCAGTTGGCCCCAGGCCGATAAGCCCACCATGATGCGGGGTTGCGCAGCGTCACCGCCGGCTGGTCCGGGTCGAACACGGTCGAACCCGCAACGGCCATCTCGGGCAGCAGGCCCGGATAGTCCCGAATGGTCGGCGCCACTTCAGCAAGCGTCACGTATCCGGTGGCGGCCACGAACCGTGCGAACTCCGCATTGGTCACCGGCACTTCGTCCATCAGGAAGGAGTCCACCCGAACCCGTCGAACGGGCGCTTCTTCCGGATAGAAGCGATTGCTGCCCATGTCGAACTCGCCCCCCGGGACGAACCGCATGCCCGCCCGCTGGAGCCTCCCGGTATCCATGGAAGGTACCTTGCGTCAGAAGATGTTGGTCCAGGCCCGGGGCGGGAGCGACGCGTCCCACTCGGCATAGCGCGCCTTCAATTCCTCGAAGATGCCAGGGTGCGATCCCGCCAGATCAACCGTTTCACCCGGGTCCTGTTCCAGATCGAACAGCCGCGCCACCTGATTGCGAGGCTCCAGGTACAGCTTCCACTTGCCAGCCCGTACCGCAGAGTGACCATCCAGCTTCCAGTACAGGATCTCGTGGGGCGCGCCCGCGTTCTGATCGTTGAGGTAAGGCAGGAGGTCTACCCCATCGAGCGCCTGGGCCGCCTGCGTTGAAACGCCGCAGGCCGCCGCCACCGTCGGCAGGATGTCCAGAGTGCTCACCATCTTGGAAAACACCTGGCCCGGCTGAATGCGGCCAGACCACTTCATCATGAACGGCATCCGGATGCCACCCTCGAGCGTGTTGAACTTGCCGCCGGAAAACGGGGCGTTGCTGCCAGGCCGGGTGGTGGCCGACCCGTTGTCGCTCACGAAGATCACGATGGTGTTGTCGTCGAGTCCGGTGCTGCGAAGCTTCTCCAGCACCGCCCCCACCGCCTCGTCCTGTGCCAGCAGCAGGGCGTTGTAACCCCGGACGCTGATCACCGGGATGCTGTCGCGCAAACGCTCGAAATACTTCCGGGGGACCTGCAGGGGCGGTACCGGAGAGTTCATGGGAAAGTACAGCAGAAACGGCTGATCGCGGTTGCGGTCGATGAAGTCCAGCGCCTCATCCCGAAAGAAGTGCAGGAGATAGTCCTTGACCTCCACGATCTCGCCATTGCGGCGGATCTGATTCAGGCCCTCGCGGGTCCAGGCGACATCCGGGTATTCATCGTGAACGTCCACCTTGAGACTGAACATCTCCGGGTCATCCTGATTCGTGGCCTGCAAGCTGGTGTTGCCGTAAAAGACAACGGAATGATCGAACCCCCTGTTGTGGGGCAGAAACTGGGGGCCGTGTCCCAGGTGCCACTTGCCGATGACGCCCGTGCGGTAGCCGGCGGCCTGGAACAGTTCTCCGAAATTCTTCTCGGACAGGGGAACCCCTCGGCGCAGAAACTCGGCGTCCCCCTGCAAGGGGGCCAGCCCGCCATCTTCGGTGCGCACGGGACGACGCTCTGGAAACGCACCCGAAGACACCTGCTGCTCAAAGCCGAACCGCTGCTGGTAGCGGCCCGTGATCAGCCCAGCCCTGGAGGGGCTGCACAGGGGCGCCGTGCAATATCCATCGGTGAAACGCACTCCTTCGCGACCGATGCTGTCGATATGGACCGTCTCGACCAGCCGACTCCCGTAGGCCGACAGATCGCCGTATCCCATGTCATCGGCCAGGATGATGACCACATTGGGGCGTCCCGACCGCGGGACGGCCTGTGCTGGCGGGTGTGCGTTCAAGGAAGGCTCCTTTCAGGTAGACATCACCGGAAAACATCGCGTCGAATCCCCGCATGCCGCGCCCGGGGCAAGGCCTTGCCGGCCGCCGCACGCGATCACCCGGATATCGGGTAACAGGGCTGTCGGTCAGGGACACGGCAGGCCCACGGCATCGGTACGCGGTGCATCCTAGCATTCATGGACACTGATGTCCATTACTGCAGCCAGCGGTCCCGGACATCGAACCAACCCATCTCTGCGGTGACCGCAAATCGTCGGCTTATGGCATCAGGTCATCGGGTGTGCGCAGCCGCCGATGCCGCAGCGCGGGGATCATCGTGCGCACGGACCGCAGGCGTTCGGCGCTGATGTCGCCCACCACCAGGCCTTCGCCAAGCGGCCGGCTCGCCAGCACCTCACCCCAGGGATCGACCAGCAGGCTGTGGCCAAAGGTGCGCCGGCCATTGGCATGGGTGCCTCCCTGGGCCGCCGCCAGCACGTAGCACTGGTTCTCGACCGCGCGTGCCCGCAGCAGCAGTTCCCAGTGGGCGCGACCCGTGGTCTCGGTGAAGGCCGAGGGAACCAGCAGCAGGTCGACATCGCCCAGCGCGCGGTACAGCTCGGGAAAGCGCAGGTCATAGCAGATCGACAGGCCCAGGCGACCGATGTCGGTATCCACCGCCACGCACTGCCTGCCGGCCACCATGGTCCGGCTCTCGTCCAGGCTACGCTCACCATCCTGGAAGCTGAACAGGTGCAGCTTGTCGTAGCGGGCCGCCTGCCGCCCCTGAGGATCGAACAGCAGGGCGGTGTTGGTGACCTTGGCCGGGTCCGGCGTCTTCAGGGGCAGCGAACCGCCCGCCAGCCAGATGCCATGCTGCCGGGCCTTGGCGGCCAGCAGTTCCTGGATCGGTCCGCTCCCCGGTGACTCCGCGATCTGGAACTTGTCGGTCTCCTTCCAGCCGAACTGGCAAAAGTATTCGGGCAGCGACACCAGACGCGCACCAGCCGCCGCGGCGGCATCGATCAGCCGCGCGGCGACGGCCAGGTTCTCATCCCGAACCGGGGTGGAGACCATCTGGACGGCGGCCACCTTCATCGGCAAGACCCCTAGGCCGGACGGCGCGCCAGCGCCAGGAACAGCCCCAGGCCCACCATCACCGAGCCCGAGAGACGGCGCAGCAGACGCGCGCGCGCCAGTTGTCCGGGGCCGATCCGCAGCAGACGCTGGGTGGCGAACACGGCCGCCACATCGGCCAGCGTGTTCAGCAGCACACAGACGCAGCCCAGCACCACCAGCTGCGGCGCCAGCGGCAGGCCCGGTTGCGCGAACTGCGGCAGGAAGGCCAGAAAAAACAGCGCGGTCTTGACGTTCAGGGCCTCGACCAGAATGCCCTCGCGCAGCGCGCGCCGGGCCCCCTGGGCGGCCACGCCCGGCACCACCGGCGCAACATCTCGGCTGACGAACAGGCGCACACCCAGGTACACCAGGTAGGCCGCGCCCAGCAGCTTGAGCAGGCCAAAGGCCGTTGCCGACTGCGCAATCAGCACAGACAAGCCCAGCGCCGCCGCCGCCACATGCAGCAAGCCCCCCAGGCCGGTGCCCAGGCACGAGGCCAGGCCCTCGGCCCGCCCGCCGGCCACCGTACGGGCCATCACGTAGGCGATGCCCGGGCCGGGTGTGATGGCCAGCAGCACGGCGGCCAGCAAAAAGGCGAGGAAGGACATGGCGGCAGTGTAGATGCGCAGCGCAAGCTCTGGGCGGCTACCCGCCACGGCCGGAGTCCGCCTTCGGTCCGGGCCCCGGAGATGAAGCGGGAGGCAAAGCGGCCAGCGGATGGGGGATGCCCCCGTCGCCGTAGGAACGCACCACCTGGGCGATCACCACCTGGTAACCCTTGAGCCATTGCGCCTGCCCCTGCTTGGCCAACCCGTGCGCGGGATGGTCCATCAGTTGTCGCAGGGCCTCCAGACTGTCCCAGTAATACACGTTGGAAACCAGCCCGGTCGCCGAGTTCTCCCAGCTCTCCTCGCCCCGGTAGCCCGTAATGGCACGGGCGGCCTCGGCGATGCGCTGATCCAACTGCTGAAAGGCTTCGTCCAGTGCGCCGGCTGCAAAGGTGAAGGTGGCGGTGTACATCGCGATCCAATGTTAGCGGCCCGCGCCGGGCAGCTCATCGAAGGCCGACACACGATTGCGTCCCAGCGACTTGGCCACGTACATGGCCTGATCGGCCTGTTGCTGGATGGCGGTCATGTCCAGCGGCTGCGCTTCGCAGGCCGCCACGCCCATGCTGGCGGTGATCCGCAGGCGCCGATGGCCGATATCTGGCTGGCAGTCCTCGACGGCGCGACGCACCGTCTCGGCAAGCTGCAGGGCGCCCGCGCGGCCGGTGTTGGGCAGGAACACCGAGAACTCCTCGCCACCGATCCGCCCGAGGCGATCACTGCGCCGGATGGACCCACTCAGGCAGGCTGCCACCGCGCGCAGCACCGCATCGCCAGCGGCATGGCCATGCTGATCGTTCACCGCCTTGAAGTGGTCCAGGTCCACAAAAAGCACGGCGTAGGGCTGCCGGCTGCGCCGTGCCAGCTCGATCAGGTGATCACACTGGGCATAGTAGGCCCGGCCATTCAATACACCCGTCAGGGCGTCATGGCTGGCGATCTTCTCCAGCTGCTGGTTGGATTCGCGCATGCGGTTGAAGTAGGAAATCGACCGCGCACCGAACACGTGGAAAAACACCCCCAGATAGACCAGACTGACCACCGCCGTCGCCATGGCGTTGGCCGAATAGGGGGCCGCCATGTAGGGATTGCTCATGCCCAGTATCGCCACCGTCAGCGCCACGATGGCCCAACCCGCCCGCTGACCGAGCAGCAGGAACACACCCGGCACATTGACAAAAAACCACTGCAACCGCAACTCGTCGGCTGGCACCAGCCACAGGGACGAGGTGTACTCCACCAGACAGACGGCCTCGTAAGCCCAGGCCAGCGGCTTGAACCAGTGCTTGCGCCCCCGCAGCAGGGCCCACAGCAACAAAGCGCAGACGGTGAACCCATGCATGGTGTAGAAATGTGGCGTCTGGATGCGATTGACGCGGGCGTACTCGCCCAGCACGAACAGCAGCGTGAAGGCCGCGCCCGACAACATCAGCACGATCAGGAACTTGTAACGAAACTCGTCGTATTCCTCGCGTGCAGCGAAAGAGACATCGCCGAATATCCAGCGGCGCAGGGTGTCGGATGGCATGCGCGCAAACATCCGGCCAGGGACCGCTCAGGCGCTGACCCGGTAATCCGAGGTTCCCACCGTGTCCCGCAGCGTGGCCGCCAGGGCCTTGCGGCGCTCGGTGGCGTCGGCCGATCCGTCGAACCGGGCCGCGGCGCGAGCCATGTCCTCGGCGAACCGCTGCCGCTGGGCGTCGTCGGTGAAATAGAACACGCGGGCATGGGTCCACCCGGCATCCTGGCCCTCCGGGCGCAGCGCGTGCATGTACGCAAAGACACCCGCCTCGTGGGCCATGGCGTCGATGGGCTCCACCACCTCGCGCAGATAGCGCTCATACGCGGCCTCCTGGCCCGGCAGCACACGGACTTTGAACATCCGGGCGCAACGGACCTCGGGGGGACCGCCCAAAGCCGGCTCGCTCATGTCAGGCTGCATCGCTCGCCAGGCTGGCCTGGCCCACGGCGCAGGGGCGCCCACCCCGGGCCACCCCACCGGGCCCGGTCAATCCAGCTGGGCATTGGAGTCCGTCACGATCTTCTTCCAGAGCGCGGCGTCGCGCTGGATCAGCTCGCCGAACCGGGCCGGGCCAGCGCCCACCGGCTCGGTCACCTGCTTGACCAGCGACTCCCGCATGGCCGGCCTTGCCAACACCTCAGCCACGGCGCTGCCCATGCGCTCGACCACGGCCTGGGGCGTACCCACCGGCGCGCAGATGCCCACCCACCCGGTGAAGGCCATGTCGCTCAGGCCCTGCTCGGCCAGCGTGGGCACGCCGGGCAGCTTGGGCAGGCGCGCGCTGGTGCCCATGGCCAGGCCCTTGACCCGGCCCCCTTCGAGCAGCGGCAGGGCGGAGATCAGGCTGTCCATCATCACACTGACGCGGCCGCTGCCGATGTCGGTGTAGGCCGGCGTCGTGCCCTTGTAGGGCACATGCTGCAGGTCCAGCCCATGGCGGGCCTTGAGCGCTTCGCCCGCCAGGTGCGGCGTGGTGCCGTTGCCCGACGAGCCGTAGTTGAACTTGCCGGGCTGGCTGCGGGCCAGTTCGATGAACTCCTTCAGGGTGTTGGCGGGCAGGTCGGGCGCCCCCACCCAGACCGTCGGTGTGTTGACGATGTGGCTCACCGGCACCAGGTCCTTCACGCCATACGACAGCTTGGAATACAGGGCAGGCGCGACCGCCACATTACCGGTCGCGCAGATGCTCAGGGTGTAACCATCGGGCGCGGCCTTGGTCACGTACGCCACCCCCAGGGTACCGCCGGCGCCCGGCTTGTTGTCCACCACCACCGGCTGGCCCAGCACCTGCTGCAGAGCCGGCGCAATCTGCCGCGCCACCAGATCGTTGCCACCGCCGGGCGGAAAAGGCACCACCAGCGTGACCGGCTTGGCCGGCCAGACCTGGGCCCCCACCGGCAACGCGGCCGATACGGCCAGGGCGGACAGCAGGGCGAGGATCAGGCGGTGAGAACGGTTTGACATGATGGATCGGGCCGATGAGTGGGTGTGCAGGGCATTCTAGGCATCGTGCGGGGCCAACCCCGCGCAGCGACCCCGGGCAGACGTCTGCGCACGACTGGGCCAACTCCTGCTTCCCGATGCAGAACCTCGAGATCGGCCGTCAACCCTTGTCGTTACGGGCCTCGACGCGGGCATGCAGCGCCATACCTTCCTGTGCCTCACACAAGGGCGCGACCTCTCTCCTTGTTAAACGCAGACTATCATATGGACTCTTTTTGAACCCATGTGAAAGGCAGCGATACGGATGGCCAGCCGCCCGGAATCATCGACGCGAGCAGGACGCTACATCTCCCAGCCGACGGGGTACCGCGCCTTCATGCCTGCGCCGCTGCCGCCACAGCCGGCGATCGACCTGACGGGCGAGCTGCCCACACTGCTGTCGGCGGCCGACCGCGCGATGGGGCGGCTGGACGGCTCCGTGCTGACGCTGCCGAACGCGGACCTCTTCGTCTTCATGTACGTGCGCAAGGAGGCGGTCCTCTCCAGCCAGATCGAAGGAACGCAGAGCTCGCTGCAGGATCTGCTGTCGGCTGAAGCGCAACTCTTCGACGAGCACCTACCTCGTGATGTGGACGAGGTGGTCAACTACGTGCGGGCAATGAACCACGGCCGTGCCAGGCTCCCGGACCTGCCGGTCTCGGTGCGGCTGATCCGCGAGATCCACGCGGAACTGATGCGCGGCGTGCGCGGAGGAAGGTTGCAACCCGGCGAACTGCGGACCACCCAGAACTGGATCGGCCCGGCGGGCTGCACCCTGAACACGGCGGCCTTCGTGCCCCCTCCGCATCATGCCCTTGCGCAAGCGCTGGGCGACCTGGAGAAGTTTCTGCACCAGGACGACTCGCTGCCTCCGCTGGTGAAGATCGCGCTGGCCCATGTGCAGTTCGAGACCATCCATCCATTCCTCGACGGCAATGGCCGCGTCGGGCGGCTGCTGATCACCTTCCTGCTGACCGAGGCGGGCGTGCTTCACAAGCCGGTGCTGTACCTGTCGCATTACTTCAAGCAACACCGCCAGTCGTACTACGAGCACCTGCAGGCCGTGCGCGACCACGGGGCATGGGAGGCCTGGCTCGCCTTCTTCCTGCGGGGAGTGATTTCGGTCGCTGGCGAGGCCGCAGAGACGGCTCGGCGCATTCTTCAGCTGCGGGAACAGCATCGCGCGGCGATCACCGAAC
>VERU01000457.1 GCA_018882485.1 Rhodoferax sp.
GCCCCCTTGTCGGGGTAGCGCAGGTAGGGTTCGATGGAGTCGTGGCCCATGAAGGGAGAGAGCGTGACCGCATCCGCTGCATAGCGCTCAAACGCCTCCCGGGCGTACTGGCTGGCGGTGCTGCCGATGTCGCCCCGCTTGGCGTCCAGGATCACCGGCACCTCGGGAGCCACGCGGCGCAGGTGCGCCATCAGCCGCTCCAGCTGGTCCTCGGCCCGATGGGCTGCAAAGTAGGCGATCTGGGGCTTGAAGGCCAGCACCAGATCGGCGGTGGCCTCGACGATGGCGGCACAGAAATCGAAGATGCGGCGCGCATCGCCCGTCATGCCCTCGGGAAAGCGGTCCGGATCGGGGTCCAGCCCCACACACAACAGGGAACCGTTACGGCGTTCGGCGCCGCGCAGCAGGTCGGTGAATCGCATGCCGGGATTGTAGGCAGCGACCCCTGCGTCCCCGGGGTTTCGGCACAGCGGTCGGACGTCCCGGGCAATCGGGCGGCGGACGCAACGGACGCAACGGAAGCACAATGGCGCCATGCAAACCCTGTCGCGCCAGCAATGGGCCGGTCTCGTGCTGCTCACCCTCATCTGGGGTGTCAATTGGCCGGTGATGAAGCTCGGCGTGACGCATTACCCGCCGCTGAGTTTTCGGGCCCTGTCGATGTGGCTGGGCCTGCCGGTGCTGGCGCTGGGCCTGCGGCTGCAGGGGCGCGCGCTGCGGGTGGCGCGATCGGACTGGCCGGAGCTGCTGAAGCTCGCCGCGGCCAACATGTTCGTCTGGCATGCGCTCATCATCGTGGCCGTGCGCTCACTCAGCAGCGGCCGCGCCGCCATCCTGGGCTACAGCATGCCGATTTTTTCGGCGCTGCTGGGCGCCTGGATCTTTGGCAACCGACTCGTGCCGCGGGCCTGGGCCGGGGTGGCTGCGGCGGCCCTGGGCGTGCTGCTGCTGCTGTGGCACGAGTTCACCCACCTGGCCGGCAGCCCGGCGGGTGTGGCGATGGCGCTCATGGCGGCGCTGGCCTGGGCTTACGGCACGCACCTGCTGCGCCGCACCCGGCTGCAGGTGCCCACGCTGACCATCTGCTTCTGGATGACGGTGATGACCGCCCTGCTGATGAGCCTGCTGGCCCTGCTGTTCGAGCGCGACCAGTGGACGCTGCCCCCGACCCCGACCGGCCTGGCCATCCTCTACAACGCGGTGCTGATCTTCGGCCTGGCCCACGCCATCTGGTACAGCCTGGCGCGCGACCTGCCCCCGGTGGCCTCGACCCTGAGCGTGATGCTGATCCCGGTGCTGGGTGTGTTCAGTGGGGCGCTGGCGCTGGGCGAGGTGCTGCACTGGCAGGACTGGGCGGCGGTGCTGCTGATGGTGCTGGCCATCGCCTCGGTGCTGTGGCCGGCCCGACGAAGCTGAGCACCCCGGCCGCCTGGCGCTGCGGCAGCGCCCTCAGGACGGATGGCGCAGGCGGGCCCGGGCGCGGCAAAGGTCCTGCCAGGCGCGGGCCTTGTCGGCGGGGTTGCGCATCAGGTAGGCCGGCGGGTAGCTCACCACCAGCGGCAGCCCCTGGTAGCTCAGGTCGCGGCCGCGCAGCCGCCCCAAGGGCTCGCGGGCCAGTGCCGGCTGTTCCTGCTGCAACAGGGCCTGGGCCGCAAAACGCCCGAGCGCCAGGATCACACGGGGCCGGACCTGCGCGATCTCGCGCTGCAGATGGCCCTCGCAGGTCGCCAGTTCGGCGGGCAGCGGGCTGCGGGGCAGGCCCGGGCGGCAGCGCGCAGCCAGCGTGACATGGGCCAGACCGGCCGGGCCGGGGCCGGCGCCCGGTTCGACCGGGGCCGAGGTGCGGCGCAGCCCCAGCGCACGCAGCATGTTGTCCAGCAGCACACCCGGTGCCCCTACAAAAGGCAGACCCGCCCGCTCCTCGTCCTCGTCGGGCATTTCCCCCACCACCAGCCAGTCGGCCAACGGGGGACATTGAGCGGCCACCAGCGCCGCCTGCCGCCCTTCGCACAGGCCACAGGCGCGGCAGCCGGACACCGCCTGCACCAGCGCCGACCAAGCCAAGGCCGGCGGCGCATCCGGGTCAGACACCGCCCCCGAGCGGCGCGGCGCAGGGTGTGCGTCCGACGCGGCGGGCGCAACCGCCGCGGTAGTGACACCCGGTGCCACAGCGTCAAGCGGCGCCGCCTCACCCGGCACCGCGTCAACAGGCGATATCGCGAGCCCTGGATTTTTGGCATCCAATCGGGCTCCGGGCCTTATGAATACTGGATAGCTTGCTACATTTCGAGGAGCATTATCCTGCCCCGCAGGGTCCGGTACGGCGGGCCCAGCCGGCGCGGGGCTGGACTCGGCCGGCGGCGACCAGACCCGAATGCCCATTTCGAGCAGCATGGCGCGCTGGCGTTCGTCCAGGTTCAGGCCCACAGCGGCGGTCTCACAGGTCCAGGCTCATCACGATCGCATCCTCGCGCTGGCCGGGGCGGTCGGGGTAATAGCCCTTGCGCCGGCCCACGGGCCGAAAGCCATGCGCGCGGTAGACGTCCATGGCCCGCTGGTTGCCGGCCCGCACCTCCAGCCAGAGCCGGGTGGCACCCTGTCCGCGCGACCACACCGCCAGCGCCTGCAGCATCAGGCGGGCCCAGCCCCGCCGCTGCCAGGCCGGCGCCACGGTGATGTTGAGCAGGTGCACCTCCTCGACGCCCAGCATCGCCACAAAGTAGCCCAGCAGGGTGTCGCCGCCCCGCAGCACCTGGGCCTCGTAGCCGGTGCGCAGGGTGTCCTCGAAATTGCCGCGCGACCAGGGGTGGGCATAGGCCAGCCGCTCGACCCGCAGCACCTCGTCGAGCAGATCGACCGTCAGC
>VERU01000458.1 GCA_018882485.1 Rhodoferax sp.
GTGCCGGCGCTGCAGCGTGGGCTGGAGCTGCTGGGCTGCTTCAGCCGGCAGACACCGGCGCTCAGCGGTGCCGAGCTGGCCCGGCGGCTGGGGTTGCCGCGGGCATCGGTGTTCCGCATGCTGCACACGCTGGAGCAGGCCGGCTTTGTGGAGCGCGTGGGCGACAGCAGCCTCTACCGGCTGGGCCTGGGCGTGCTGCGTCTGGGTTTCGAATACCTCGCCTCCATGGAGCTGACCGAACACGGACGCCCGGTGATCGAGGCGCTGCGCGACCAGTCGGGCTATTCGGCGCATCTGGTGGTGCGCGACGGGCGCGAGGTGGTGTTCGTGGCCAAGGCGCCCGGGCGCAGTGCCATGTTTCAGTCCATCCAGGTCGGCGCCCGGCTGCCGGCCCACGCCACGGTGCTGGGGCGTCTGCTGCTGGGCGATCTGAGCCTGGCCGACCTGGGCGCCTTGTACCCGGAAGCCGCCCTGCCGATCTACACCGACCGCACCCCCGCCACCGTGCCGGCGCTCAAGGCCCGCATCGATGCCGACCGCGAGGCCGGCTACGGCATCAGCCAGGGCGGTTTCGAGACCGGCATCTCCACCCTGGCTGCGCCGGTGTTCAACGACCAGACCGAGGTGGTGGCTGCCGTCAGCATCACGGTGCCGGCGCAACAACTCACCGAGGCCCAGATCACCCAGCTCTTGCCGCTGGTGCGTGCTGCCGCCGCCCAATTGACCCGGCGCCTGAGCCATCTGCCCGCCCGCAGCGCCCGCGAACCGCTGCTGGCCGAAGCCCTGACCGCATGATGTCCTCTGCAACCCATTCTTCCGATGCGCCCATCACCGTGGGTGAACTGGTCGCCCGCTTTCTGGAGCAGTGCGGCGTGCGCTGCGCCTTCGGGGTGATTTCCATCCACAACATGCCGGTGCTGGACGCCCTGCACCGGCGTGGGCGCATCCACTTTGTGTCGGCGCGGGGCGAAGCCGGCGCCTGCAACATGGCCGACGCCGCCGCCCGCGTCAGCGGCACTCTGGGTGTGTGCGTCACCAGCACCGGCACGGGCGCCGGCAACGCCGCCGGTGCGCTGGTGGAGGCGCTCACCGCCGGCACGCCGATGCTGCACCTGACCGGGCAGATCGAATCCGATTTCATCGACCGCGACCTGGGCTTCATCCATGAAGCGCCGGCCCAGCTGGCCATGCTGCAGGCGGTGGGCAAGGCTGCGTTTCGCATCCGCAATGCCGAGACCGCGCTGGCCACCCTGCGCGAAGCGGTGCGTCTGGCCTGCACGCCGCCCTGCGGCCCGGTCAGCATCGAGATCCCGATCGACGTGCAGGCCCGCCTGCTGCCCGTGCCGGCCGACCTGACCCCGTTATGGCCGGCGCCACTGCAGCCGGCCGCTGCCGGGGTGGATGCGCTGGCCGCCTGTCTGCTGGACAAGCGCCGCCCCTTGCTGTGGCTGGGCGGCGGCGCGCGCGGCGCCGGCGCTGCCGTGGCGCGCTTTGCGGCCATGGGCTGGGGGGTGGTCACTTCGGTGCAGGGTCGCGGCATCCTGCGCGAGGACCATCCGGCCAGCCTGGGCGCCTACAACCTGCACAAGGCGGCCGAGGCCCTGTACCAGAGTTGCGACGCCCTGCTGGTGGTCGGCTCGCGCCTGCGCAGCAACGAGACGCTGCGCTACCAGCTCAGGCTGCCCAAACCGCTGGTCCGCATCGATGCCAACGCGCTGGCGCACAACCGGGGCTACGCCAGCGACTACTTTGTGCAGGGCGATGCGCTGGCCACGCTGCACGCCCTGGCCGACCGGCTCGAAGGCCGCATGGTCCTGGATCCGGCGCTGCTGCCCGATGTGCAGCGCGCCCGGCGGCAGGCCGAGGCGCATGTGAACGCCACGCTCGGGCCCTACCGGGCGCTGCAGGACGGGCTGGCCGCGCAGGCGGTCAAGGCTGGCAGCGGGCTGTGGTGGGTGCGTGACATCACCCTGTCCAACAGCATGTGGGGCAACCGCGCGCCCCGGCTGGACCATGCCCGCGCCGGTGTGCACGCGCTGGGCGGTGGCATCGGCCAGGGGCTGGCCATGGCCATCGGCGCTGCGGTGGCCGACCGCTTGCACGGCCTGGGTCGCAAGACCGTGGCCCTCGTGGGTGACGGTGGCTTCATGCTTAACCCGGGCGAGCTCGCCTGTGCCGTGCAGGAGCGCGCCGACCTGCTGCTGCTGCTCATGAACGACGGCGGCTACGGCGTCATCAAGAACATCCAGGACGACCTGTACGGCGGCCGCCACTGCTATGTGGACCTGCACACGCCGGACTTCGCCCAGCTTTGCGCCAGCCTGCAGGTGGCGCACCTGCGGCTGGGCGGCCCCGGGCACTGTGCCTCGGTGCTGGCCCAGGCCTGGGCCCTGCACGGCCCGGTGGTGGTGGAGGTGGACATGCGTGCCTGGGGCCCGTTTGCCGCCAAGTTTGCCGGCCCCATCCTGCGCAAGGACTGAGCATGCAGGAGGTGGTGCTGATCGGGTTCGGGGCCATCGGCCAGGCCATCCTGCAGGGCCTGCCGCGCACGCCGCAACCGCCCCCTTGGCGCATCAGCCATGCGGTGGTGCGCGCCGCCCGGGTGGCCGAGGTGCAGGCGCAGCTGGACGCGGCGGCCAGCCGGGCCGGCGGCGTGGCAGCGCAGGCAGTCAGCACCGTGCCGGCGGGCGTTCAGTGCGTGCTGGAGTGCGCCGGCCACGGGGCGCTGGTGGAGCATGTGCTGCCGGCCCTGGCCCGCGGCACCGAATGTGCGCTGCTGTCCGTGGGAGCACTGGCCGAGGCCGGGCTGGCCGAGCAGCTGGCCCGGGCGGCGGTGCAGGGCGGCACCCGGCTGCAC
>VERU01000459.1 GCA_018882485.1 Rhodoferax sp.
GTTGGGCATGTTGGTCCACCAGCGTGTTGAACACCACGGCCTGGTCCAGAGGGCGGCAGGACCATGGAGTCGTCATCCTACAATCAGTTTCGATCGATCAGCGGATTATCGGGCGCGGGCCTGCAGCCCGCTGTGGGTTTCGGTGCCGCAGCGCTGGCGTTTGGACGGGCTGTCCCTTGCCGGCTGGGATCGACAAGTCTGTAACTTCCGGAGTGTTTCATGTCCGAGCGATTCAGTCCGACCGCGTTGGTCGTTCCATTTGACCGTTTGCGCATGAGCGATGTGGAAGTCGTCGGCGGGAAAAATGCCAGCCTGGGAGAGATGATTTCCCAGATGCCGGCTGGTGTGCGGGTTCCTGGTGGTTTTGCGACCACGGCCCACGCCTATCGGTGTTTTCTCCAACATGGTGGATTGGACTTGCGCATCCGGGAGCAACTCGAAGCCCTGAATGTGGACGATGTCCGGGCCCTCGCGCAGGTCGGTGCCCGGATTCGGTCCTGGGTGGAGCAGCAGCCTTTCCCGCCGGACCTGGAAGCTGAAATCCGGGGTGCATTCGCCCACCTGGACCAGAATGCCAACGGCATGTCCTATGCTGTACGGTCCTCGGCCACGGCGGAAGACCTGCCGGACGCCTCGTTTGCAGGACAGCAGGAAACCTTTCTGAATGTGAGCGGCATCGATCAGATCCTTCACAAGATCCGGGAGGTTTTTGCCTCGCTGTACAACGACCGCGCCATCAGCTACCGCGTTCACAAGGGGTTTGAGCACCACCATGTGGCCTTGAGCGCGGGCGTACAGCGCATGGTCCGTTCCGATCTGGGTGCAGCCGGGGTGATGTTCACCATTGACACCGAGTCGGGCTTTTCAGATGTCGTATTCATTACCTCCAGCTATGGACTGGGAGAGACCGTCGTTCAGGGCGCCGTCAATCCCGATGAGTATTACGTGCACAAGCCGATGCTTCGTGCCGGAAAGCGGGCGGTGATACGCCGCAGCCTGGGATCCAAGCTGCTGCAGATGCGGTTCGCCGACCCCGTTCACTCTGCGGCTACCGGTCGACTCGTGGAAACGATCGACGTGCCCATCGAACTGAGGAACCGCTATTCACTGACCGAGCAGGAGGCGGAAACCCTCGCCCACCACGCCTTGGCGATCGAGCAGCACTATGGACGGCCCATGGACATCGAGTGGGGCAAGGATGGGGTGGATGGAGGCCTTTACATCCTGCAGGCCCGGCCCGAAACGGTCAAGAGCCAGGCGGCCGGCCGGTCCGAGCACCGCTACAAGCTCAAGTCCAGGGGATCTGTGCTGGTTGAAGGTCGGGCCATCGGCCAGAAAATCGGCACAGGGCCTGTGCGCGTCGTCCACAACATCCAGGAAATGGACCGGGTTCAGTCCGGCGACATCCTGGTGACAGACATGACGGACCCGAACTGGGAGCCTGTCATGAAGCGAGCGGCGGCGATCGTCACCAATCGGGGCGGGCGAACCTGTCACGCGGCCATCATTGCGCGCGAGCTGGGCATCCCGGCGGTGGTGGGCTGCGGGCACGCCAGCGATCTCCTGACCGATGGGATGCTGGTGACCGTGAGTTGTGCGGAGGGCGATACCGGCTATGTGTACGAAGGTCTGCTTGAGACCGAAGTGTCGGAAGTCAGCCAAGGCGAGATGCCGCCCATCGATTTGAAGATCATGATGAACGTCGGCAATCCCCAACTGGCGTTCGATTTCTGCCAGCTCCCCAATGCCGGAGTGGGTCTGGCCAGGCTGGAATTCATCATCAACAACAACATCGGTGTGCACCCGCGCGCCATATTGGACTACCCGAACGTCGATGCCGACCTGAAAAAGGCGGTGGAATCGGTGGCCCGTGGCCACGCCTCGCCGCGCGCCTTTTATGTCGACCGGGTTGCCGAAGGGGTTGCAACCATCGCGGCCGCCTTCTGGCCCAAACCCGTCATCGTGCGGCTGTCTGATTTCAAGAGCAACGAGTACCGCAAGTTGATCGGCGGGAGCCGGTATGAACCTGAGGAAGAAAATCCCATGCTGGGTTTTCGGGGGGCCGCGCGCTACGTCAGTCGGGAATTCGGGGAGGCCTTTGCCATGGAGTGCGAGGCGATCCGTCGCGTCCGGCTGGACAAAGGCCTGAGCAATGTTCAGGTGATGGTTCCGTTCGTGCGCACGCTTGGACAGGCCCGCAAGGTGACCGATCTGCTGGCAGCCCATGGGTTGCAACGCGGTCAGGATGGCCTTCAGGTGATCATGATGTGCGAAATACCCAGCAACGCGGTACTGGCGGGAGACTTTCTGGAGTTTTTCGACGGGTTTTCGATCGGTTCGAACGACTTGACCCAACTCACCCTGGGGCTGGATCGCGACTCCGGTCTGGAATTGCTGGCAGCCGATTTCGATGAACGGGATCCGGCTGTGCTGGCCCTGATCCGGCTGGCCATCGACGCCTGCAAGTCCAGGGGCAAGTACATCGGAATCTGTGGCCAGGGCCCCAGCGACCATCCCGACTTCGCGCAATGGCTGCAGCGTGCCGGTATATCGTCCATCTCCCTGAATCCCGATTCCGTGGTGAGTACCTGGAAACGGTTGGCCGGCTTGTAGCCCATCCAATGGCCACCGACGGAATGGGCCGCCATCAAGCTGGCTCGGAGGGGACAACCTCCCTGGCTGCCCAGCGTCCCATGCGTGCATCGCGGTTCGGTGGCTTCCATATCGCCTTGCTCCTGGCGTGGTTCCTGGCTTCTTTTGGGCTGGTCTTTTTTGCGGAAGATCTGCAGTTCACGGTCGCAGGGTGGCCGCTGGGTTACTGGCTCGCCGCCCAGGGCAGTGTGTTGG
>VERU01000028.1 GCA_018882485.1 Rhodoferax sp.
CCCCCCGCCATGAACCGACCGGGGTGATCGCCGGATTTGGCTCGCCCGAATTCGATGCGGAGGGCCGGTACATCGAGCTTCGGTTCGATACCCCGTCGGCCCGCCGGTCCCTGGTGAGCGTCTATTTCCCCAGCGGTTCTTCGGGAGAGGATCGCCAGCAGGCCAAATTCCGCTTCCTCGAGGTGTTCTACCCTTACCTGACGCGGCTGAAGGCGCAGCGGGAGCTGATCCTGTGCGGAGACGTCAACATCGCGCACCGGGAGATCGACCTCAGGAACTGGAAGGGCAATCTCAGGAATTCCGGTTTCCTGCCGGAGGAACGTGCCTGGATGACCCGACTTCTGACGGAGGGCGGCTGGGTCGACGTCTACCGTCGTCTGCACCCCGAAACCACGGGCGAGGCCTACACCTGGTGGAGCAACCGGGGCCAGGCCTGGGCCAAGAATGTGGGGTGGCGGCTGGATTACCATCTGGCGACGCCGCAGCTCGCCGCGCTGGCCCGAAGCGCCGCCATCTACAAGGATCAGCGCTTCAGCGACCATGCGCCGCTGACGGTGGGCTACGACATCCGCTGGTGACCGGATCCGGCCTGGCCCGGGCCTAGGACAAACTCTCTTGACAGCGGACGCCGCTGCGGCGATGGTCAAGGGCTTCCCTCCGGTTGCCCCTGCCCATGAAAAGCGTCCAGAACGAACACATCGCCACCGTGATGCAGGTGGCTGCCGACGGCACCGGCGCGCCGGCCGCGGCGCGCCATGACGCGATCATCCGCGACTCCTGGTTGCGCTGTGTGCACGAACATCGGCTGGACCCCACCCGCATGCAGGAGGCCGTGATCCTTCCGCAGTCCCGCATCCGGGAGCATCAGGACCAGATGGAGGCGTTCCTGCACATCGCCCGCCATGGGCTCGAGTCGCTGTACAGCAAGGTGGCCGGACTGGGCTATGTGGTGCTCCTGACGGACGCACGCGGGGTCACGGTCGATTTCCTGGGTGATCTGGTGTTCGAGCCCAGTCTGCGCAAGGCGGGCCTGTACCTGGGTGCCGACTGGAGCGAGGTGCACGCCGGTACCTGCGGCGTGGGCACCTGCATCAACACGGGCGAAGCCCTGACCGTGCATCTGGAGGACCATTTCGACGCCACCCACATTCCGCTGACCTGCACGGCCGCCCCGGTGTTCAGCAGCCAGGGACGGCTCAGCGCGGTGCTTGACATCTCGCAGCTGAGTTCGTCCCAGCCCAAGGAAAGTCAGCACCTGGCACTGCAGCTGGTGACGATGCATGCGCAGGCCATCGAGAACGCGGCGTTTCTGCACCGCCACCGCAGTGACTGGTTGCTCCGTCTTTCCGGTGCCCCTCAGTTCCTGGATGTGCAGCCGGACTATCTGCTGGCCCTGGACCCTGCCGGCCGGGTCATCGGCCACAACCGTCGGGCGCAGCGGGATCTGTTGCCGGGGCGGAGCCCAAGCGGGCTGCTGGGCGTCGCCTTCGAGGACCTGTTCGAGCTGCCGTTCTCGCAGATCGGCCGGTTCGTGCAGAACCAGCCGTCGGACCAGCGGGCGGTGATGCACGGGCGCAGTGGGCGGCTGCTGTTCCTGTCGGTCACCGCGCCCCCGCGAGCGGCCATGACGCCTTTTGCGGTGGCCGACCGGCCGGTGCCGCGGCCCCTGGCCGAGCTGTCGGCCGGCGATGCCGCCCTGGACCGGCAGATCCAGCGGGCGGCTCGGCTGGTCAACTCGCCCATCAGCCTGCTGATCACGGGGGAGACCGGCGCTGGCAAGGAGTATTTCGCCAAGGCGGTGCACGCCAGCAGCGAGCGGCGGGCACGCCCTTTTATCGCGGTCAACTGCGCGGCCATCCCCGAGTCGCTGATCGAGAGCGAGCTCTTTGGTTACGCGCCCGGCAGCTTTTCCGGGGCCGCCAGTCGCGGCAAGCGGGGCCTGATCACCGAGGCGGATGGCGGGACCCTGTTTCTGGATGAAATTGGCGACATGCCGCTGGCCTTGCAGGCGCGACTGCTGCGGGTGCTGTCGGAGCATGAGGTCCAGCCAGTGGGCGCGAACCGGCCCATTGCGGTCAACATCCGCGTCATTGCCGCGACCCACGCCCCGCTGGAATCGCTGGTGCAGGCGGGACGATTCCGGGACGACCTGTACTACCGGATCAACGGCGCCCATATCCTGCTGCCCGCCCTGCGTGACCGCTCGGACCTGCCGTCCATGATCGATCGCCTGCTCGGCGGGCGAGCCCTGCAGCCCGATGCCCGGGCGGTGTTGCTGGCCTACCATTGGCCCGGCAATCTGCGGGAGCTGCGCAATGTGCTGCAGTACGCCCTGAGCGTCAGCGGCGAGGGCGCCGTGGGCCTGGAGGATCTGCCGGAGCTGCAGTCGGTCCGCGCGGCCCCGCTGCAGGCCCGTCGTCCGCCGCCCGGTGGCGTTCCCCCCCTGCAACGCCCGGCCGCCGTCAACCCACCCGAGGACGCGGCCTTGCGGCAGGTGCTGCAGTCTGCCCAGTGGAACGTGAGCCGCGCGGCGCGGGACCTCGGGGTGTCGCGCATGACCTTGTACCGCCACATGGCGCGCTCCGGCATCGTGCCGCCCAACCGCCAGGCTGCGGGCGAGTGACAACTGTCACACCGGGCTGTGACAGTTGTTCCAGTGGTACAGCGAGGCGACTTCGAAAAATGTGTTTTTTTCGAAAAATCAATGACTTACGGGACTGCCCTGGCCTGGCACGACATTTGATAGTTCAGTTTGACCGGCCGCGTATCGCCGTGCCGGCAACCATCAGGAGACTCCCACATGACCGATACCACCCCTTCCGGACGGGCCACGCGCTGGCTGTCCGATTTCGAGGCTGCCCTGACCGGGGGGCGTGCCGATGCCGTGACGGCGCTGTTCGATGCCGACTGTTACTGGCGCGACCTGGTCGCCTTCACCTGGAACATCCGCACGCAGGAAGGGTACGCGGCCATTGCCGACATGTTGCAGCACCGCCTGGGCGATGTCGCGCCCTCGCAGTTCCGGCTCGAGGGCGAGGCCACCGAAGCCGATGGCGTGGTGGATGCCTGGTTCACCTTCGAGACCCGGGTGGCCCGTGGCCGCGGCCATCTGCGCCTCAAGTCGGCAGGGGGGGCTGATCGGGCCTGGACCCTGTTGACCACCATGACCGAGCTCAAGGGTTTTGAAGAAAAGAAGGGTGAACGCCGCATCAAGGGGGCCGAACACGGTGCCTTCAAGGATCGCAAGAGCTGGCTGGAGTTGCGGCAGCAGGAGCAGGCGCGCCTGGGCTATGAAGAGCAGCCCTATGTGGTGATCATCGGGGGGGGGCAGGGCGGCATCATGCTGGCGGCGCGGCTGCGCCGGCTGGGTGTTCCCACCATCGTGGTCGAGAAGAACGAGAAGCCGGGTGACAGCTGGCGCAAGCGCTACAAGACCCTGTGCCTGCACGATCCGGTCTGGTACGACCACCTGCCCTACCTGCCCTTCCCCGACGACTGGCCGGTGTTCGCACCCAAGGACAAGGTGGGCGACTGGCTGGAGATGTACACCAAGGTGATGGAGATCAACTACTGGGGCTCCACCACCGCCAAGAAGGCACGCTTCGATGAAGCGCGCGGTGAATGGGAAGTGGTGGTGGACCGAGCCGGCCAGGAGGTGGTGCTGCGCCCCAAGCAGCTGGTGTTTGCCCTCGGGGTGTCGGGCTACCCGAACGTGCCGAAGATTCCCGGTGCGGAGAATTTCCTGGGCGACCAGCACCATTCCAGCAAGCACCCTGGGCCGGAAGCCTACAAGGGCAAAAAGGCCGTGGTGCTGGGTTCCAACAACTCGGCGCACGACATCTGCGCCGCGCTCTGGGAAAACGGTGCCGACGTGACCATGGTGCAGCGCACCAGCACCCATATCGCGCCGTCCGACGCGCTCATGGAACTGGCCCTGGGCGGCCTGTACAGCGAGCAGGCGGTGAAGAACGGCATCGACCACCACAAGGCCGACCTGATCTTCGCCAGCGTGCCCTACAAGATCATGCACACCTTCCACATCCCGGTGTACGACGAGATGAAGCGGCGCGAGGCCGACCTTTACGGCCGCCTGGAAAAGGCGGGTTTCATGCTGGACTTCGGCGACGACGGCTCCGGCCTCTTCATGAAGTACCTGCGCCGCGGTTCGGGCTATTACATCGATGTGGGGGCCAGCGAATTGGTGGCCAACGGCAGCATCAAGCTCAAGAGCCACAATAACATCGAGCGCATCAACCCCAGGAGCGTGACCCTGAGCGACGGCACCGAGCTGCCGGCCGACCTGGTGGTCTATGCTACCGGTTACGGTTCCATGAACCACTGGCTGGCCGATCTGGTCTCGCCCGAGGTGGCCGACCGGGTGGGCAAGGTCTGGGGCCTGGGTTCCAGCACCACCAAGGACCCCGGCCCCTGGGAAGGTGAGCTGCGCAACATGTGGAAGCCCACCAACCAGCCCCAGCTGTGGATCCATGGCGGCAACCTGCACCAGAGCCGGCACTACTCGCAGTTTCTGTCGCTGCAGCTCAAGGCCCGCTTCGAGGGCCTGGCAACCCCGGTGTACGGTCAGGCGGCGGTGCATCACCTGAGGTGACCGGCGCTTGCCCGCTTCGGCTCAGCGTCCCCGCAATTCCTCGGAGGGCGTGCAGCCGAAGCGCTGGCGGTAGTAGGCTGCGAAGCGCCCCATGTGCACGAAGCCCAGCTGCAGAGCCACGTCGGTGACCGATGTGGCTCTGCCGGCGGCATGGGCTTCGCGCAAGGCCTCGCGCGCCCGGTCCAGCCGCAGGCCTCTGGCGTATCCCGAGAGGGTCTGGTCCAGATGCCGCCGGAAGGCCGCTTCCAGGGCGCGCGGACCGACGCAGGCAACGCGTGCCACCTCGGCCGGGCGCAGGTTCTCGTGGGCGTGGGCGTGCAGGTAGTCCAGAGCCCGCCGCAGGTGCCTGGGTTCCGGGGAGGCCGGTCGTGCTGGATCCGTCGCGGGTTCGGCCAGCAGGTCCAGTCCCTGGACCAGAAAGGCTTCCATGGTTTTGCAGGCCGCGGCATGCCGCAGCCATTGGGCACCGTGCGCATGGAGGTTGCGCGTGAGGTCGCCCACAGCCTGCCACCAGGCCGCCACCGCAGGATCCGCCCGGGATCGGGTGAGCGACCAGTTCGGCGGAGCCGTTTGCGCTCCGGCCTGGCGCATCAGTGTCCGCGGTACCTGCAGCATGACCATGCTGCAGTCATCGCTCCAGACCATGCGGGTGCGCGCGCGCGGTCGCAGCATGCCCATGCGGTGCGGGTCCACCCAGGCCTCCTGGTCATCGCAGCGCAGCCGCGCCCTGCCGCTCAGCGGCAGCTGCAGCAGGTAGAAGTCGCCGCGTTCGCCCGGGTCGATCTCGACTTCGGCACCGTAACTCAGCACATTGATGGCGACCCGGCCCAGCCGCAGCTGGTTGTGGCGCGCCTCGAAATGCTGGCCGCCCGCGCGGACGTGCAGATGATGCGGCGAGAGCACGCGCCCCACCTGTTCGCGGGCCTGCTCCGCCGAGCGTGCCCGGATCAAGGGATAGGCGTCGAGCAACTGCTGCCTGTTCATGCGGTGATCCGGGGCCCTGGTGTGGGTGCGTGACACGTGGCATCCATCCCGCCGCACCGGCTGCGCCGTCCGGATAGCCTCGTGCGGTTTACGGATAGCTGTCGATGCCCAGACGCCTCTAGACTCCGACTATAGCCGTCCCATTCATCCGTTACAACGAGGAGATGTCCCATGAGCACCGCCCTGGCTTCCTTTGCCGCCGCCCTGGCCAGCGGCAGCGTCCGCATCGTCGATCTCACCCAGACCCTGTCGGAAGATTTTCCGCCGCTGGTGCTGCCCCCCCAGTTCGGGCAGGTCGCGGCCTTCAAGATGGAGCGCATCTCCCGGTACGACGAGGCCGGTCCGGGCTGGTACTGGAACAACTTCTCCTGCGGTGAGCACACCGGCACCCATTTCGATGCGCCGGCTCACTGGATTTCCGGCAAGGACCATCCGAACAACACGGTCGACACCATCGATGCCAGCAATTTCCTGGCGCCGGTAGTGGTGGTCGATGCCAGCGCCCAGGTGGCGGGTAATGCCGACTGGCTGCTCACGATCGAATACCTGCAGGCCTGGGAGGCACGGCACGGCACCATTCCTGCGGGTGCCTGGGTGGCCTTCCGCACCGACTGGTCCAGGCGGATTTCCGATCCGGTCTCCTATGTCAACCTGAAGGAGGATGGCGCGCACACCCCGGGTCCGACGCAGGCGGCCGTGGAGTTCCTCATCGGGCGGGGCGTGCACGGGTTCGCCGTGGAAACCATCAACACCGATGCGGGGCAGTCCTACGCGTGGCCGCTGGCCTATCCCTGCCATACGCTGATGCATGGGGCCAACCGGTTCGGTCTGCAGTGCCTGAAGAACCTGGACCAGCTGCCCCCCACCGGGGCCCTGATCGTTGCCGCGCCGCTGAAGATCAAGGGGGGCTCGGGCAGTCCGCTGCGCGTGCTCGCGCTGGTGCCCGCCTGAGCGGAGGCCTTCGGCATGGCGGAACGTTCCTTTGCAGCGGAAGTCCGGCAGCTGCGTGCCGAACCCGGCACGGTATTCCGCGGTGAAGGCATCCTGGCCGTCACCAAGGCCCTGCTGGAGTGCGGTGTCGGCTACGTGGCGGGCTACCAGGGCTCGCCCATCTCGCACCTCATGGACGTGCTGTCCGATGCCCAGCCCATTCTGCAGGAACTGGGGGTGCATTTCGAGGCCAGCGCCAGCGAGGCGACGGCCGCAGCGACGCTGTCGGCCTCGGTGATGTATCCGATTCGCGGCGCGGTGACCTGGAAGTCGACGGTGGGAACCAACGTCGCATCGGATGCCCTGGCCAACCTCGCGTCCGGCGGGGTGACCGGCGGCACCCTGATCGTCATCGGTGAGGACTACGGGGAAGGCTCCTCCATCATGCAGGAGCGCAGCCACGCCTTCGCGATGAAGTCGCAGATCTGGCTGCTCGATCCCCGTCCCAACCTGCCGGCCATCGTGCAGGCCGTGCATGACGGCTTCGAACTGTCCGAGGCCAGCCGCACGCCGGTGATGCTGGAATTGCGGGTCCGGTCCTGCCACCTGCACGGCAGCTTCGTCACCCGCCCCAACCGCAGGCCCGAGTTCACCTTGCGCGAGGCCCTGGAATCGCCGCTGCGCGACACCAGCCGCATCGTGCTGCCCCCGGCCAGCTATCTGCACGAGCAGGAGAAGGTGCTCGACCGCTGGCCGGCGGCCGTGCGCTTCATCGAGGAGCGCGGGCTCAATGAGTTCTTCGATGGCGACATCCGGGAACTGGGCATCGTGCTGCTCGGGGGGCTTTACAACAACGTGCTGCGTGCGCTGATGGGTCATGGCATGGCCGACCTCTTCGGTCAGACCCGCATTCCGCTGTACGTCATGAACGTGGCGTACCCGGTGGTCGATACCGAATTGCAGCGGTTCTGTGCCGGCAAGACCGCGGTACTGGTGGTCGAGGAAGGGCAGCCCGATTTCCATGAGCAGGCGATCCACGCGGTGCTGGGCCGGGCCGGTCTGCGCACCACGGTGCATGGCAAGGATCTGCTGGTCCGGGCGGGGGAATACACCGTCGCCGAACTCAGGCGGGGCATCGGTGCGTTCCTGCAGCGCTACCGGCCGTCGGCCGTGGCGCCCGAGCGGGCGCTGGGCCTGCCGCAGCGCCCGGCGCCGAAACCGGTGGCGGCGCGTCTGCCGGTGACGTCGGCCGAAGCGGCCGCTGCGGCTGCCGCGCCCATGCGGCGGGGAGCGCCCGAGCTGGCCGCCGTCGTGCCCGCCCGCCCGCCCGGCTTCTGTGTCGGCTGTCCGGAGCGGCCGATCTTCTCGGCCCTGACCCTGGTCCAGCAGCAGCTCGGCATGCGCCACATCGCGGGCGACATTGGCTGCCATCTTTTCGCAGCGATGCCGCCGTTTCACCTGGGCGCCACCACCATGGGTTACGGCCTGGGCGCCTCCAGCGCCTCGGCGCTCAACGTGGCGTCTTCCAAGCGATCGATTGCCATCATGGGCGATGGCGGCTTCTGGCACAACGGTCTGGCCAGTGGTATCGGCAACGCGGTGTTCAATCAGGCCGACGGCGTGATCGTGGTCGTCGACAACCACTACACGGCGGCCACGGGCGGCCAGGATCTGTTGTCCTCACGGGCCGACAACCCCAGCCGCAGCACCCGCCATGCCATCGAGGCCGCCGTGCGTGGCGTCGGCGTCGAATGGGTGCGCACCGTGGATCGCACGTATGACGTGGCCCGCATGCAGGCCACCCTGCACGAGGCCCTGACCACCGGTCATCGGGGCCCCAAGGTGGTGATTGCGCAGAGCGAGTGCATGCTGAACCGGCAGCGCCGCGAGCGACCCCGCCTGGCCGAGGCGCTGCGTCAGGGCCAGCGTGTCGTGAAGGAAAAATTCGGCGTCGATGCCGCGGTGTGCAGCGGTGACCATGCCTGCATGCGGCTTTCCGGCTGTCCTTCGCTGACCCTGCGGCCCAGCGGCGACCCGCTCAAGCCCGATCCCGTCGCGCAGGTCGACGACAGCTGCGTGGCCTGCGGTCATTGCGGCGAGGTGGCCGAGGCCGCCGTGCTGTGTCCCTCGTTCTACCGCATCGAGTGGGTTCGCCATCCGACGCGTCGCGAGCGTCTGTTCGACCGATGGCGCGGACGGCTGCTGGCCTGGCTGCAGGGGCGTCAGCAGCGGGCTCTGACACACCGTGCCCTGTATCCGGGCGTGTCCGGATGATGGCGAACGACCCTTCCGTGGCGAGTGAGCGCCGCCTTGGCGACGATCCGGCACGTCCGGTCACACTGGCCATTCTCGCGCTCGGCGGCCAGGGTGGGGGTGTGCTGGTCGACTGGATCATCGACCTCGCGCAGAGCAATGGCTATCTGGCCCAGGCGACCTCGGTGGCGGGAGTCGCACAGCGCACCGGAGCCACCATCTACTACCTCGAACTGTTCGCCCTGCGTCATGTCCAGGCCCGTGGCGGCACGCTGCCGGTGCTGGCGCAGATGGCGGTTCCCGGCGAGGTGGATATCGTCATCGCCTCCGAGCTGATGGAGGCCGGCCGCGCGATGCAGCGGGGCCTCGTCACGCCGACGCGAACGACCCTGATCGCATCGTCCCACCGGGATTACGCCACGCTCGAGAAGGTGGTGCCCGGCAATGGCATCGGCGATGCCCAGGCCGTGCTGGAGGCGGGTGGCCGCCATGCGCGTCGTTTTCTGCATGCTGACCTGCAGGCGCTGGCACGTCGGCATGGCAGTCAGTTGTCGGCCACCCTGTTCGGCGCTCTGGCGGGTTGCGGTGAACTGCCCTTCGAGGCGTCCGACTTCGAGGCCACGCTGCGGCGCAGCGGTATCGGCGGCGAGGCCACCCTGCGTGCCTGGCGTGACGCCTCCCAGGCCATGCGCCAGCCTCGGCTCCCGCCTGGGTCTGCGACGGAGCCCATGGCCGCGGAGCCCCCGTCCCTGCCGGCCCGTGCGGCCAGTCCGGCGGTCGAGCCCCTGCGCCAGCGTATCGTGAGCGAATTCGACCCTTCCGCTCATGCCATGCTGGGTGCCGGCCTGCAGCGTGTCCTGGAGTTCCAGGACATCGCTTACGGTGGCGAATACCTCGACCGGGTGGCGGAACTGCAGCGTCGGCTGCGGGCCTGCGGCGGTTCCGACCTGGCCCGGCCTTTCATGGCGGAGGCCGCCCGCTGGGTGGCCGTGGCCATGGCCTACGACGATGTCATCCGCGTGGCCGATCTGAAAACCCGGCTGGACCGTACCCAGCGCATCCGCGCGGAGGTCGATGCGCAGGCCGACTCGGTGGTGGGCGTGGTGGATTTTTTCCATCCCCGGCTGCAGGAAGTGCTCGGTCTGCTGCCGCCGGCTCTGGCCGAGCGGGTGGATCGACTCCCGCCCCTGCGCCGGTGGCTGATGCGCCGGTTCGAGCGGGGGCGGCGGATCCGATCGCACAGCCTGGGCGGCTATCTGCTGCTGCGCCTGGTGGCGGGCTTGCGGCCATGGCGTCGCCGCAGTCGGCGCCATGCCGCGGAGATGGCGCATCTGACGCACTGGCTGGACACCGTCATGCGCGTGCTGGACGCCGACCCGTTGCTGGCCCTAGAGCTGCTGCGTTGCCGGCGACTGGTCAAGGGGTACAGCGATACCCATGCGCGTGGACAATCGCGCTTTGATCGCCTGGTCCGGGCGGCCGAGCGCCTGCAGGGTCGGGCGGACGCCGCAGCGGCCCTGGCCTCGCTGCGGGCGGCTGCATTGGCCGACCCTCTGGGCGCCCAGTTGCAGCAGCGCTGGGATGCGCTGCACCTGGGTGCCGACGCACTCCCTTCCTGAAGGATTCCCGATGAGCCGTGAACAACTGCTGGAACGCACGGCCGCCTGGTTCGATGCCGGCGGCCTGTTGCAGGAAATGCGTCGCCGCGTCGCGATCGCGAGCGCCAGCGACAACCAGCCTGCCGCGGGTGTGCTGGAGGCGTACCTGAGCCAGGAGATGCGGCCCCAGCTCGAAGCCCTGGACTTCGAGTGCAGTGTGCTGCCCAACCCGGTGCCCGGCAATGGCCCGATGCTGATCGCCCGGCGCATCGAGGATCCGGCGCTGCCCACGGTGCTGAGTTACGGCCACGGCGATACGGTGAGCGGCCAGGATGCATCCTGGCGAGCCGGGTTGTCGCCCTGGACGTTGACGGTGGAGGGGGATCGTTGGTACGGGCGAGGCACCGCCGACAACAAGGGCCAGCACAGCATCAACCTGGCGGCCCTGCGTCAGGTGGTCGCGGCGCGGGGTGGGCGGCTGGGCTACAACGTGACGCTGCTGCTGGAGATGGGTGAGGAAACCGGCAGCCCCGGCCTGCGGGAGGTCTGTGCCCAGCAGCGTGACCTGCTCCGGGCCGATGTGTTCATCGCATCGGATGGTCCACGGGTCCATGCGCAGCGCCCGACACTGTTCATGGGCTCGCGCGGCATCGTCAACTTCGCGCTGCGCCTGAAGTACCGCGACCGGGCCTTCCACTCCGGCAACTGGGGCGGAGTCCTCGCCAACCCGGGGATCGTGATGGCCCATGCGCTGGCCACCCTGACCGACGCACGGGGGCGAATCCGGGTAGAGGGCCTGCGGCCCCGACCGCCCGAAGCGGCCGTGCGCCAGGCTTTGCAGGGGGTCGAGATCGGCGGTGACGCGGATGACCCGGCCATCGATCCGGCCTGGGGCGAGCCGGGTCTGTCGGCGGCCGAGCGGCTGATGGCCTGGAACACGCTGGAGGTCCTGGCACTGGGCTGCGGCTCGCCGGAGCGTCCGATCAACGCCATTCCAGCCTCGGCGATCGCGCACTGCCAGCTGCGCTTCGTGCCGGGTACACCCTGGCAGGACCTGCAGGGCATCGTGCAGCGGCACCTGGAGTCGCACGGTTTTCCCGACATCGCGGTCGAGGTGCTCGCCGCCACCCCGGCCACGCGACTGGGCATGCACAGCCCCTGGATCGAATGGCTGTGCGACTCGGCGCAGCGCAGCGTCGGCAAGCGCCCCACCGTGCTGCCCAACCTGGCCGGTTCACTGCCGAATGATGCCTTTGCCGAGATCCTGGGCCTGCCGACCCTGTGGTTGCCGCATTCCTACCCGGCCTGTGCCCAGCATGCGCCCAACGAACACCTGCTCGCCAGCGTGGCCCGGGAAGGCCTGCTGCTCATGGCGGGCGTGTTCTGGGATCTGGGTGAGCCACGGCATGCCCCCTGGTCGGCCGGCGGTGAGGCCCGGTCGGTGCCGTCCGCCGAGACGGCTCTCAGATCGACAGTTCGGCCGGCAGCGTGACCTCGAGCAGCCGCAGGTCGGCGCTGGGCGTGGTCAGCGTGTAGGGCATGGCGTCGGGGATGGCGATGCTGTCGTCGGCGCCCAGCCGGTGTGACTGGCCGCCGATCTCGATGCCGATGCTGCCTTCGAGCACGAAGTAATAGCAGAATTCGCTGGCATGGGCCTGCGTGCGTTGCTGCGCCGTCGGTGTCGGCCGCACCACCCGCACGCCGGCCAGTCCGGCGGTGGCCGATCCGATGCCGGTATCCTGGACCTCGAAGCCGGTGATGCGCCAGTCCGACCAGGGCGCCTGCGCGGCCTGGTGGAACACGAAACGCTGGCCATCCCACAGGTGCCCGGCCGGCAGTGCCGGGCCGGGCAGTTCCCGCGTCCGGTCACCGATGGTGATGTGCTCGGCCGGCGTGCAGATCTCCACCACCTCGGCCCCGGCCGAGCTTTCCAGCACCCGGTGACGGATCCGGGGCGGTTGCAACACGCAGTCACCGGCCCGCATCACCAGCGGCTCGCCCTGGCCCTCGTAGGCCACCCGCACCCAGCCCTTGCGGCAGAAGATCATCTGGAAGCGGATCTTGTGGTAGTGCACATAGTCGCCCACCGGGCCGCCTTCGAGGATTCGGATCTGCGAGGCGATGAAGGCGCCTCCGAGCCGGCCCGGCAGCGTGTCGCG
>VERU01000460.1 GCA_018882485.1 Rhodoferax sp.
GGCCAGCAGCGCTGCCCGAGGCTGATCACATCGGCCCGAATCGGCGAAACCGGCGTCTTCATTCTCGACTTTGCCTCCCGGAAATACATAGGCTCCCCCCAGGACCGCCGACTGACGACTGCGTCGCAGCAGGAATACCTGTAGGCCTTCGGGCGCGTCCCGCAGCAGCATCACGGTAGCCGCAGGCTGTGGGTGAGCTGGCCGCAAAGGTGGTGATGGCGGGGTCGCGGGGGCTTGGGGGTCGGGCATGCGCTGGAGAACTCCGTCAGAGGTCCGTTACAGTTGCGGGCTGGCAAGGCTATCAGAACCTGCTTCGTGCGGGTGTCGCCTGCATTTCAGTCGGTCGCAATTTACGTTGGATGTCGCCATGGATTTCAGCAACAGGGTCGCAATCGTGACAGGTGCAGGGGGCGGACTGGGGCGCCAGCACGCTCTCGCGCTGGCTGCTCGGGGTGCCAGGGTTCTGGTGAATGATCTGGGAGGCGCCCGAGATGGCTCTGGCGCATCCGTCTCCGCCGCGGAGGCGGTGGTGGCCGAGATTCGGCAGGCGGGCGGGCAAGCCATGGCCAATGCCGCCTCGGTGACCGATTTCGACGCCGTGCAGGCCATGGTGGCCCAGGCTCAGCAGGCCTGGGGCCGGGTGGATATCCTGGTCAACAACGCCGGGATCCTGCGTGACAAGACCTTTGCCAAGATGGACCTGGCGGACTTCCGCGCTGTGGTCGATGTGCACTTGATGGGTGCGGTTCATTGCACCAAAGCGGTGTGGCCGATCATGACGGCGCAGAGGTACGGTCGCATCGTGATGACCTCTTCGTCCAGCGGTCTCTATGGAAACTTTGGCCAGTCCAATTACAGCGCGGCCAAGATGGCGCTGGTCGGACTGATGCAGACACTGGCTCTCGAGGGCGAGAAGCACCAGATCCGGGTCAATTGCCTCGCCCCGACGGCGGCGACGCGCATGACCGAAGGGTTGTTGTCGGCAGAGGTGCTGGCCGCCCTGACCCCTGAACGTGTGGTTCCGGCCATGTTGGTCCTGGCCAGCGAGGACGCGCCCAACCGCACGGTGCTCTGTGCCGGAGCCGGTGGATTCGAGGCGGCCCATGTCACTTTGACCCAGGGTATCTGGCTGGATGCCGGTCCTCGCGCGGCCGAGCATCTGGCGGCGCGCTGGTCCGAAGTCGTCGATCGGCGTGATGAGCGGGTCCCTCGGGGAGGCGGCGAGCAGGCCGTCCACGAATTTGCCAAGGTCCCGGTGCGGCGAGAGACTGGACAGGGGCCCGACTGATCCACACCGGAACCGGTCCCCGGGCCAGGGGCATCCTGAGGCCCTGCATCGGGTGGGCTGGCAGGCCGTCCGCTGCGGCCTCCCATCTTTATGCGCGATCTCTTTTTCATCACCTTCCCCATCTATCTGGTCATCCTGATCGGTTACGGCGTCACCCGGCTGGGTGTGTTTCAGCCGGCTGACCTTCGGGCACTGGGTCAGTTCGTCATCCGGCTCGCACTTCCCGCACTCATCTTCCTGGCCCTGGCTCAGCGGCCTCTGGCCGACATTCTGGTGCCGGGCTATTTGCTGGCTTACCTCGGAGGGTCCTTGTTGGCCCTGGGTCTGGGATGGCTCTGGTGCCGGCATCATGCTGGGCTGGACCAGACCGCCTCGGCGATTCGGGTGATGGGTATGGTGTGCTCAAACAGTGGATTCGTGGGTTATCCCATCCTGCTGCTGGTGTTGCCTTCGGTTGCTGGCGTGGCGCTGGCCATGAACATGGTGGTGGAAAACGTGCTGGTGATCCCTCTCTTGCTGGCACTGGCAGAGGCCGGGCGATCGCCCTCTGTGCGGTGGTCCGATCGAATGCGCCAGACCGTCCGTCAGTTGGCGGCCAACCCGTTGATCCTGGCCCTGGCGGCGGGTTTGACGGTGTCTGCCATGGGCTGGAGCCTCCCTGTTCCGCTGGTCCGGGCCGTGAGTCTGTTCGCGCTGGCCAGTTCGGCATTGTCTCTTTCGGTGATCGGAGGCAATCTGGTCGGGCTGACTTTGCGCGGTGTGGGTTCCGGAGCCCTCATGATCGTGGTCGGCAAGCTGCTATTGCACCCGGCCGCCGTGTGGCTGGCGCTGGCCGGGCTGCCATGGGTGGGGCTGCCCCCGCTGGAACCGTCGCTGCGCCACGCTGCTTTGCTGCTGGCCGCCATGCCCATCATGGGCATCTATCCCATTCTCGCCCAGGAGTATGGTAAGGGTCCGCTCAGCGCCGCCGCCATGCTGTCCACGACAGTGGCCTCTTTCATCACCGTGAACGCTCTGCTCTTCCTGCTGTTGGGAAGGACCGTTTGAGATTCGGACCCATCGGGCTCACATGCCGGCGTAATTCGGGCCACCGCCCCCTTCGGGCGTGATCCAGACAATGTTCTGGGTTGGATCCTTGATGTCACAGGTCTTGCAGTGCACGCAATTCTGTGCGTTGATCTGCAGGCGGTCCGTCTGGTCGTCATTCTTCACGAATTCATAGACGCCTGCCGGACAGTAGCGAGCCTCCGGCCCGCCGTAGGTTGCCAGGTTGACCTTGACCGGCACCGACGCGTCCCTGAGTGTGAGGTGGGCCGGCTGGTTTTCTTCGTGGTTGGTGTTGCTGATGAAGACGCTGGAAAGGCGATCGAAGGTCAGCTTGCCATCGGGCTTGGGATACACGATGGGTCGGCACTCGGCGGCAGGCTTGAGGCAGGCATGGTCTTGCCTGTCGCGTCGCAGGGTCCAGGGGATATGGCCCCGCAGGACCAACTGCTCGAAACCGTTCATCAACGTGGCCGTGGTGAGGCCGTACTTGAACCAGTTCTTGAAA
>VERU01000029.1 GCA_018882485.1 Rhodoferax sp.
CGCTGATGCCACTCAAGCAGCAGGAGCGTTCGGTGGTGCGCAAGGGTCCGGAAAGCGACGAGGCCTTCACACGACGTGTACTGGGCAAGCTGGCCACCCACAAGGACCTGGTCGTCATCAACGACGAAGCGCACCACGCCTATCGCACACCGGCCGATGTGAAGGTGAGCAAGGCCGAGGCTGAGGCATGGGGACTGGATCTGGAGGAAGCCACACGCTGGGTGGAGGGGCTGGACCGCCTGCACAAGACCCGGCGAATCACCCGTTGTTACGACCTGTCAGCCACACCCTTCGCACCAACAGGACGCACCAACACCGAAGCGGGCCTGTTCAGCTGGGTGGTGTCAGACTTTGGCCTGAACGACGCCATTGAGGCCGGACTGGTGAAGACGCCGCGCGTGGTGGTGCGCGACGACGCCCTGCCCAACGCGCAGACGCTGCGTCCCAAGCTGTACCACCTGTACCGCGAACCCGATGTGGCCGAAGACCTGAACCGCAAAGCCGAGGCGCATGAACCTCTGCCAGCGCTAGTGCAACAGGCCTACACCCTCTTGGGCGCGGACTGGCGGACCACGGCTGCGGACTGGGCCGCACAAGGGCATGTGTCGCCACCGGTGATGCTGACGGTGTGCAACCGCACCGAGACCGCCGCCCGGGTAGAGCACTACTTTGCCAAGGGCCACGCGCAATGGCCGGAGCTGCATGAGGCAGCGCGAACGTTTCGGGTGGATTCCAGGGTGCTGGAGAAAGCCGAGCTGGGCGAAACCGCTGGCGCTGACAAGGACTACGAGCTGCGCCTGCGGGAGATCCTGGAGGCGGCTCGTATCCCTGAAGTGCGCAAGGAGGCGTTACGCACCCTGAAAAAGGAAGAGCTGCTACGCGAGCTGGTGGACACCGTGGGCAAGCGCGATCAGGCCGGGCAGGACCTGCAGAACGTGGTGTCGGTGGCCATGCTGTCAGAAGGCTGGGACGCCAAGAACGTGACGCACATCATGGGTTTGCGGGCCTTCACCAGCCAGCTTTTGTGCGAGCAGGTGATTGGCCGAGGCCTGCGCCGGGTTGCTTATGACAAGGACGAGAACGGCTTGTACCTGCCCGAGTTCGTGAACGTGTTTGGCGTGCCTTTGTCGATTGCGATGCAGCCCGGCGACGGTGGCGCCAGCCCGCCGCCGCCCAAACCGAGCACCCAGATAGAGTCCCTGTCGATCCGCAACACTTTCGAGATTCGCTGGCCCAATATCCTGCGTGTGGACGAAGTGGTGCGCCCGCAGCTGGTGGTAGCGTGGGATCAGGTGGCAGCGCTTCGCATCGATCCCGCTACGGTGGCTTTGCACGCAGACATTGCACCGGCCTTGGGGGGTGCCGCCGATTGGAGCCAGGTGGTCACAATCGACCTGGAGAAGCTGCCAGAGGAGTTCCGGCTCCAGCGCCTGGTGTTCAAGTCGGCGCAGCGTGCGTTTGAGCAGCTGCAAGACCAGTTCAAGGGGCAGCGGGAGTACCTGCTGTTTCAGCTGGTGCGGCTGGTAGAGCAGTTTCTGGCCTCCGACAAGATCGACATCCCGTCGCTGTTCCATCAAGACCCATTGCGCAAGCGAATTTTGTATTCACTGCACATGGACCAGATCACACAACACCTGATGAAACATGTGGTGGAGCAGAACACCCAGAGGCTGGAGCCGGTGTTCGATGGCGAGCGCCCGATTGGCAGCACACGCGATATGCGCACCTGGTACACCACGCGCATCACCGAGCCCACCCAGCGTTGCCAAGTGAGCCATATCGTGGTCGATAGCGGCTGGGAGAAGTACGCGGCCAATGTGGTGGAAGCCCATCCCGGCGTGGCGGCCTGGGCCAAGAACGACCACCTGGGGTTCCACATTCTGTACCTGTGGAATGGCTCCAAGCGCCAGTACATCCCCGACTTCCTGGTGCGCTATGCGTCCGGCAAGACGCTGGTTCTGGAAATCAAAGGCGTGGATTCAGCCCAGGACCAGGCCAAACGCGCCGCGCTGGCGCAATGGGTCAAGGCCGTCAACGAACACGGCGGCTTTGGCACCTGGGCCTGGGACGTGGTGGCCGGTAATGCGGCAGGCCTGCGGGATGTGATCGATGCACACGCCAGGTGACGCGGTACACCGGCTGGGATCCGAATCCGTGCCGCGATAGCGAATCCGATCCGAAAACCGCGCTCAGCCGGTCAGCGCGATCACCACGGCCGACTCCTCCAGGGCAGCCCAGGCGGGCTGATGCAGGCGCAGTGCGGCATCCGGCGCGGCAAAGCCGACCAGCTGCAGGCCCGACGGAAGGGTCAGCGAGACCTCACCGCCGCGCCCCGATGCAGGACGGCGACCGACCCGGCCCTGCAGCAGGTTCTGGCCCTCGCGCGGCGCCATCTGCAGGGCCACCGCCACCGCTGTGGCCTTGCACAGGGCCAGAACCGGCAGCCCGGGCGCCAGCCCCAGCAGCTCGACGCTTTCGGAGGTGATGCGCGAGACCAGGGGCGCGCCATCGCCCAGCCGCAGCTGCACCCGCACCAGGCCGCCGCTGCGGCGGATGGCCGCCACGTGGCAGGGCAGGTGGTTGCGCATGCTGGTGCGCAGGCCCAGGGCAGCCGGGCCGGGCGCAGCCGTCGGACCGGCCGGCGCGGACAGGGCCTGCAAGGCCGCCGCACGGGCCGCCTGCAGCTGCGCCGCCGCCGCCAGCAGCTGCTCGCCGGCCTCGGTCAGGCGGGCCCCGCCGCCGCCGGCACCGCCCACGGCCTTGTCCACCAGGGCCTGGCCCGCCAGGTTGCTCAGGGTCTCGAGCGCCTGCCAGGCGGCCTTGTAGCTCACGCCCGCGCCGCGCGCCGCCTCGGAAATGGACCCGACCTCGCCGATGCGCCGCAGGATGTCGATGCGCTTGTCCACCCGCTCCTCGCCCAGCGCCTGCGCCAGGTGCGCGGCGGGCGCCGTCATGGCGCCCCGGCCAGCCGCGACGCCGCCAGCGCCACATACCAGTCCAGGCAACCCGGATTGGCCATGGCCTCGCGGTTGACCACCTTCTCCAGCGGCTGCCCGAGCAGCAGCTTCTTGATGGGCAGTTCCTGCTTCTTGCCGGTCAGGGTGCGGGGAATTTCGCTGACCTGGAAGATGGCATCGGGCACGAAGCGCGGCGACAGGGCCGTGCGGATGGCGCCGGCCAACCGCTGGCGCAGGGCCTCGTCGAGCACCCGCCCCTCGCGCAGCACCACGAACAGCGGCATCCAGCTCTCGCGGCCCAGGTATTCCAGGTCCACCACCATCGAGTCCAGCACCTCGGGCAGGGCCTCGACGGCGGCGTAGATCTCGCTGGTGCCCATGCGCAGGCCATGGCGGTTGATGGTGGCGTCGGAACGGCCGTAGATCACGCAGCCGCCGTTGCTACCCACCTTGAGCCAGTCGCCATGGCGCCAGACACCGGGGTACATGTCGAAGTAGCTCGACAGGTAGCGGCGCTGGCCCGGATCGCCCCAGAAGTAGAGCGGCATGCTGGGCAGGGGCCGGGTGCAGACCAGCTCGCCGACCTCGTCGATCACCGGCTGGCCGGCTTCGTTCCAGGCCTCCACCGCGCAGCCCAGCATGCGGCACTGCATCTCGCCGGGAACCTGCGGCAGCTCGCGGTTGCCGCCGATGAAAGCCCCCGCAAAGTCCGTCCCGCCGGAGATGTTGCACCACCAGATGTCGCCCCCACGCTCCCGCACTTCGTGTCGGTCGCTGCCCCCCACGGGGACGCTCGCGCCTTGGGACGGCCCGGCGGCGCTCAGGTCGCCCCCACGCTCCCGCACTTCGTGTCGGACCCGGACGCGCCGGAACTGGTCGGTGCCCCAGGCCTGGGCGTCGGGGCCCAGGGGCGAACCGGTGCTGCCGAGGGCGCGCACGGCCGAGAGGTCGCCGCAGGTGGACAGGTCGAGTCCGGCCTTCTGGCAGTTGGCAAAGAAGGCGGCGCCCGCGCCGAAGAAGGTGGCGCCCACATCGGCGGCAAAGCGCCACAGCGTGCCCCAGTCGGGGGCAAGCTTGTGGCCGGCCTCGTCCACGGTGCGGCCGGCAGGGTTGCCGTCGTAGATGCAGCAGGTGGTGCCGTTGAGCAGGCCCGCCATCTGCGCGTTCCACATCACCCAGCCGGTGGAGCTGTACCAGTGGTAGCGCTCGCCCCAGGTGTTGGGCGCGTAACTGCAGCCCACATCGTTGTGCAGCACCTTGAGGGCCAGCGCCATCACCACCGAGCCGCCGTGGCCGTGCACGATGGGCTTGGGCAGACCCGTGGTGCCGCTGGAGTAGACGATCCACAGCGGATGCTCGAAGGGCAGCCAGACCGGCTCGAAAGCCTGGACTTCGGCATCATTTCGGGCTGCAGCCCTTGTCAGGTCTGAATAGTTTGCTATGTTTTCAATAGCTTCTGTGTCTTGCCCGAGGATCCGGTGCAGCATCAGGTGCCGCACCGAGGGCAGGGCCTGCAGCAGGTCGGCCACCACGGCGCGGCGATCCAGTTCACGCCCGCCGTGGCGCACCCCGTCGCAGGCGATCAGCACCCGGGGCTCGATCTGGCGGAAGCGGTCCAGCACGGCCTGGCTGCCCATGTCGGGGGCGCAGATGCTCCAGACGCCGCCGATGCTGACCGTGGCCAGGAAGGCGACCATGGCCTCGGGCACGTTGGGCAGGTAGGCCGCCACCCGGTCGCCAGGCTGCACCCCCTGCGCCCGCAGATGCAGGGCCAGCGCGGCCACCTGCCGCTGCAGCTCGGCCCAGCCCAGGACACGGGCGGGGCGCCGCCCGAGACTGGTTTCGTCGTGGCTCAGGATGGCCGGAAGTCCGGCGGCCTGCGCCGGCGCCACATGGCGCATCACCTGGCGGGCGTAGTTGGTCTGGGCCCCGCCAAACCAGCGGGTGTGCGGCATGGGCGCGCCATCGCAGACGAAACGGTGCGGCGTGGGCGAGCGCAAATCGAAATAGTCCCAGACGCTTTGCCAGAAGGCGTCGAGGTCGGTGGTGGACCAGCGCCACAGGGCCGCATAGTCGTCGAAACGCAAGCCGCGCTCGCGCGCCAGCCAGTCCTGGTACAGCCGGATCTGGGGTATGCAGGGTGCCGTCATGGGTCGCTCCAATCCGGGACGCCGGGCGCTGTGTCAGTCCGCGCCGCGGCGGATGCGTTCGCTCTTCCAGTACACGTCGTCACCGGTGCTGCCGTCGCTGCGGTGGCGGTTGAGCACCCGGGCCAGCACGAACATCAGGTCCGACAGGCGATTGAGGTACTGGCGGGGGGTTTCGCGGATGGCCTCCTCGTTGCCCAGGGCCACCACCGCGCGCTCGGCGCGACGGGCCACGGTGCGGCAGACATGGGCCAGCGCGGCGGCGCGGGTGCCGGCAGGCAGGATGAACTCCTGCAGCCTCGGCAGCTGCTCGTTGTGCTGCGCCAGCGCCTCGTCCAGGGCCAGCACGGCCTCGGGCTTGAGCAGCTCGAACCCGGGAATCGAGAGCTCGCCCCCCAGGTTGAAGAGCTGGTGCTGGATCTCGACCAGCAGGCTGCGCAGCGCCTCGGGCATGTCCTCGCACAGCAGCACGCCGAGGTTGGAGTTGAGTTCGTCCACCTCGCCCATGGCGTGCACGCGCAGGCTGTTCTTGCTGACGCGCTGGTTGTTGCCCAGCCCGGTGGTGCCGTTGTCGCCGGTGCGGGTGGCGATTTGTGTCAGACGCTGTAGCATGGTGTGGTGATGGCCTTGGTGATGCGCGATTGTTGCAGCAAAATGCCAGGCTCTGCCTTCCCCCCGACGCCGCCATGAACGCTCCCGCTGCCCTTCCCCAGCTCATGCCCGATGTGCAGACCCGTGCGGTACCGCCGGAGCTGCTGCAGGCGCTGCAGACGCGCTTCGGCCCCCAGTGCTCCACCGCGCTGGCGGTGCGTGAGCAGCACGGCCGCGACGAATCGGCCTTCACCACCGTGCCGCCGCCGGCGGCCGTGGTGTTCGCCGAATCGACCCGGGATGTGGCAGACGCCCTGCAGCTGGCCAGCCGGTACCGCGTACCGGTGATCCCCTTTGGCGTGGGCTCCTCGCTCGAAGGGCACCTGCTGGCGGTGCAGGGAGGCATCAGCATCGATGTCAGCCGCATGAACCAGGTGCTGGCCATTCAGGCCGAAGACCTGACCGTGACGGTGCAGCCGGGCGTCACGCGCAAGCAGCTCAACGAGGCGGTGCGCAGCAGCGGCCTGTTCTTTCCCATCGATCCGGGCGCGGACGCGTCCATCGGGGGCATGAGCGCCACCCGCGCCAGCGGCACCAACGCCGTGCGCTACGGCACGATGCGCGAAAACGTGCTGGGCCTGGAGGTCGTCACCGCCAGCGGCGAGGTGATCCGCACCGGGACCCGGGCCCGCAAATCGTCCGCAGGATACGACCTGACGCGGCTGCTGGTGGGCAGCGAGGGCACGCTGGGCGTGATCACCGAAATCACCCTGCGCCTGTACCCGCTGCCCGAGGCCATCTCGGCGGCGGTCTGCTCGTTTCCCAGCATCGAAGCCGCCGTGCGCACCACCATCCAGGTGATCCAGCTGGGCATCCCGATCGCCCGGGTGGAACTGGTCGACGCCGGCACGGTGCGCATGGTCAATGCCCATGCCCGGCTGACGCTGCGCGAGGAGCCGCTGCTGCTGATGGAGTTCCACGGCTCGCCGGCCGCCGTGAAAGAGCAGGCCGAGGCGGTGCAGGAGATCGCCGACGAGCACGGCGCGCAGGCCTTCGAATGGGCCACCACCCCCGAGGAGCGCACCCGCCTGTGGACGGCGCGGCACAACGCCTACTTTGCCGCCATCCAGTCGCGCCCGGGCTGCCGCGCCATCTCCACGGACACCTGCGTACCCATCAGCCGGCTGGCCGACTGCCTGCTGGATTCGGTGGCCGAGGCCGACGCCAGCGGCCTGCCCTACTTCCTGGTCGGACACGTGGGCGACGGCAACTTCCACTTCGGCTATCTGATCATGCCCGATGATCCGGCCGAACGCGCCACCGCCGAACGGCTGAACCACGCGCTGGTGGCGCGGGCGCTGCGCCTGGAAGGCACCTGCAGCGGCGAGCATGGGGTGGGCCTGCACAAGATGGGCTTTCTGCTGGCCGAAGCCGGCCCCGGCGCCGTGGCCATGATGCGCACCATCAAGCAGGCGCTGGACCCGCACAACATCATGAACCCGGGGAAGATTTTTTCGATGTGAACGGGTTTCGATGTGACGAGGCTCGGCGGCCGGCCGGCCGGCAGGGTCAGGTCGAAGGGGGCAGCGGCACCACCGTGGTGTCGGCGTGGCGGAAGGTGCGCTTTCCCAGGCGCGTGATGCGAAAGCGGGTCGGGCAATGGGGGTCGGGACAGGCGACCTCGGCATCCGTGCTCATCCAGTCGTTGCGCTCGGTCGGACGCTGCTTGGCCGGCAGCAGCGGGATGATCGAGGCCAGCGAGTACATCGAGAAGCCCTGGCCGGGCGGAAAATGCAGCACTTCGCCATGCACCTCGAACCAGTCGCCCACCTTCGCATTGCACATCACGCGGGCGCCCGCGGGCGCAACCACCTCGACCCGAAGATCATAAAGTTCGAATTCAGCATCGGGCACAGGACGGCTCCTTGGCAGGTTGAAGAGGAAAGGGTCAGGGCTTGAGCCGGGCCTCGCGGGAGACATTGCGGTCTGTCGATCTTGAAATCTGTCACGACCGGAAAGTCAGGGCTTGAGCCGGGCCTCGCGGGAGACATTGCGCCGCTCTGGCAACAGGCCCTGCGGCCGATAGAGCAGCATGCCGACCAGGATGGCGCCCACCATCACCACCCGGATGGCCGAGGCCTGCTGGCGCAGCCCCGCGGGCAGTATGGCACCCAGCACCGATTCCGTGACCGTCCACAGCGCCCAGATGATGACCGCGCCAAGCAGGGCACCATAGTTGTTGCCGCTGCCGCCCACCACCAGCATGACGAAAACCTGAAAGGTGAAGATCGGCAGCAGATCCTGCGGGCTGATGAAGCCCAGGAAGTTGGCGTACAGGGCGCCCGCCAGCCCCATCAGCATGGAACCCAGCACGAAGGTCTGCAGACGCATCGCGAAAGCATTCTTGCCCAGAGACGCAGCCGCGTCCTCGTCCTCGCGGATGGCGCGCAACATGCGGCCCCAGGGGGAACGCACCATGCGTTCGAGCGCGAAGGTGATCAGGGCGATGAACACCAGCACCATGATCAGGTAGTACAGGTTGGCCTGAAACGGTGTGCTGGCCATCCCGGCAAAGGGCTTGGGCAGGCTGTGCAGGCCGTCAAATCCGCGAGTCACCGGCTTCCAGTTCATGATCACGACCTGTATGCACACCGCAATGCCGAACGTGCCGATGGCCAGGAAATCATGCTTGAGCCGGATGGTGGGAATGCCCACGATGAGCGCGACCAGCCCGGATGCGATCATCGCCCCCAGGTAGCCCATCAGCGGATGCTGGCCAAAACCGCCGAACGCATCCGGGTAATTGGGACCGGTGATGTAGGCTGCCGTGTAGGCGCCCACACCGAAAAAGCCGACGATCCCGACATTCATGATGCCGGTGAAGCCCCACTGCAGGTTGAGCCCCAGCGTGGCAATGGCGAAGATGCCGGCCGTGATCGAGAAAAACACGGCGTACGAAAGGAGGTCCATCAGGCTTTCTCCCCAAGGATGCCGTTGGGGCGAACCACCAGCACCACGATGACCACGATGAAGGCCACAGCCTGCCGGTATTCGGGAGCCAGATATTGCACTGTGATGCCCTCGGCCAGACCGATGACCAATGCGCCGAGCACGGCGCCGTAGATGGAGGTCATGCCGCCGACAATCAGCGCGGCAAACATGGGCAGCAGCAACTCAAACCCCATGAACGGGTGTATCTGCACCACCAGACCAATCAGTACGCCGGCCACTGCGGCCAGGCCGGCACCGATGACCCATGTCCACAGGATGACCCGGTTGACATCGATGCCGTTGACCCTGGCCAGGGCCGGATTCTCGGACACCGCACGCATCGACTTGCCCAGCCATGTGCGCGACAGGAACGCGTGCAGCCCGATCACCATCCCGGCTGTGACGAACACCGAAACCAGCTCGTTGCGCGTGATGCGCACGCCACCCAGGTCCAGCGCGGGCTGGATCGCGAACGAGTAATACTGCGGCTCGTTGCCGGCGAACAGGACGATCAGGTGGCGCAGCATCAGCGCCACGCCAAACGAGGCCATGATCAGACTGATGCGCGAGGCATTGCGGCGCCTCAGCTGGGCGAAGATGGCCTTGTCCAGTGCCAGCGCCACCACGCCATTGAGCACAACGGCGCCGACAAGGGCCAGGATCAGAGGCCAGCCGAAACTCAGGCCCGCCACCGACCCCGCCGTGCCCATCAGCGCCACCAGCCCGAGCGCGATGTAGGCACCCGTGGAGATGTGGTCGCCCTGCGCGAAGGTCGGAAAGTTGAGCATGTTGTAGACCATGCTCAGGCCGATCACACCCAGCGTGATGAAGGATGCGGCAACCACTCCATCGAGCAACATTTGGACCATCATGATGCAAGCCTCGTTCGGGCACCCAGGTACAGTTCACCCACCTCGGGACTGCTCAGCAGCTCCCTGGCGGTACCGGAAAAGCGCTGCTGGCCTTCGGCCAGGACATAGCCGCGGTCGGAGATGACCAGCGCGGCCTTGGCATTCTGTTCCACCACCAGCACGGTAACGCCCAGGGCGCGCACATCGAGCAGCTTCTGAAAGACCAGCTCGGTGAGTTTGGGCGACAGGCCTGCCGAGGGCTCGTCGAGCATGATCAGGTGCGGCCGCGCCATGAGGGCTCACGCCACCGCCACCATCTGCCGCTGCCCGCCCGAGAGCTTGCCCGCAGCGAGCCGGCGCAGCCGCGCCAAGTCCGGGAACAGGGCGTACATCTCACCGATCCGTTGTGGCAGCTCGGCCGGCGTGGCCATGCCGCCGATCTCCAGGTTCTCCTGCACCGACAGCCGGGTGAAGATGTTGTCAACCTGGGGCACGTAGGCCACACCCGCGCCAACCAGCTTGTGGGTGGGCAGACCGACGATGCTCTGGCCGCGCACCTGGATCGAACCGGACCGGACCGGGACCAGCCCGGCGATGGCCTTGATCAACGTGGACTTGCCCGCGCCATTGGGACCGAGCACCGTCACGATCTCGCCCGTGCGCACGCTCAGGTTCATGCCGCGCAGGATGGGCACGTCCGGCGTGTAGCCTGCGACCAGATCCCGCACCTCCAGGTGCGGCGCGGCGGCGGTCATGTGACACCCCCGAGGTAGGCATCCAGCACCCGTGGATCACTCCGTACCGCTTGGGGCTCACCCTGCATCAGCAGACGCCCGGCGGCCATCACCACGATGGGACGGCACAGGTTCATCACCATGTCCATGTTGTGTTCGATGATCAGGAAGCTGATGCCGCGACGGTTCAGCTCGACGATGCGCTCGGTGATCTGACCCAGCAGGGTCGGGTTGACGCCGGCGCCGGGCTCGTCGAGCAGAATGAGCCTGGGATCCGACATCAGGGCGCGCCCGAGTTCGAGCAACTTCAACTGACCGCCCGACAGGCTGCGGGCCGGCTCGTCAGCCAGGTGGGTGAGGTTGAGGAAATCGAGCACCTCTACAGCCTTGTCACGGTTGGTCCGCTCCTGGGTGCGGATGCGGCCAGGGCGAAACAGGTTGTTCCAGAACTGCTCGCCAAGCTGGCCCAGCGGTGCCAGCATCACGTTCTCCAGCACCGAGAGGGCGCCAAAGGGTCGCGGGATCTGAAAGGTTCGGGCGATGCCCATTCGGTAGATCTGGTAAGGCGCCTTGCCCTCGATCGGCTGACCTTCGAAATGAATGGTGCCACGGGTCGGCGCGTACGCGCCGGCGATGGTGTTGAACAGCGTGGTCTTGCCGGCACCGTTGGGGCCGATCAGTCCGGTGATCGCGCCGCGGGTGATGCTCAGGCTCACGTCATCGACGGCGCGCAGACCACCAAACGTCTTGGAAATTCCCTTGAGTTCGAGCATCCGTACCCCTTTTCCGTGGTGCAGCCTGGTTCCAGTCTTGCCAAAGATGGCGTGAATAGTATATATTTGATCAAAGATAGGAGTCCACCATTTGATGGAGCCAAGGGTGTCCACGTTGCCGATCGCCAAGCTGGGGCTGTCGCCCGTTGTCCGCGCCACGGTCAACGAGCGCGTCCACAGCGATTTGCGCGATCTGCTCATGAGCGGTCGATTTGCGCCGGGCCAGCCCCTGACCATCACCGAGCTGGCGGATGCTTTCGGCACCAGCACCCAGCCGGTGCGTGACGCGATCCGCAAGTTGTGCGCCGAAAAAGCGCTGGAAACCCTGCCCAACCGCACCACCCGTGTGCCGGTGCTCGATCGCAAGCAGCTCGCCGACCTGCGCGTGGCGCGGCACGCGGTCGAAGGTCTGGCGGCCGAACTCGGGGCACAGCGGGCCGGCGAGTCCGACATCCAGGATCTGGTCGCTATCGTCGAACGGGAGACCCAGGCCGGTGACGAGCACCAAGTCGAACTGCGGGTACGCCAGAACTTCGACTTCCATTTCACCCTGTACCGGTTGTCGGATTGCAGCGCGCTGGTTCCGCTGATCGAGAGCCTGTGGCTGCAGCTGGGGCCCTACATCCGCCACATTGCCGAATACTTCGATGCCCGTGACGGCCGGGGCGCCGAATTCCACGAACTTGCACTCGAGGGCCTGCGCGCCAGGAATCCGGCCGCCGTGCGCCGGGCGATTGAGCAGGACATCGATCGCCTGTGTGCCCTGATCACCGATGACAATTTCTATCCCCGCGTGCGGCTCTGGAAAGCCTGACGTTTCCATTCCGCCCAGAGCTGCCCCGTGGCCGTGACCTTCATCGACATCGCAACCCCACCGCGCGCCGCGGGCCACCGGGTGACCGCCACCGCGTCGCGCGCGACCCGTGCAGCCACCCTGATCGGCCGAACCGAAGAACACCATGCACATTGAACAACGCGAAATTCTCCCGGGCTACCGCATTTCACGCATCCTGAAGGGCAGCTGGCACCTGTCGAGCGGACATGGTCCGGGGGTCGAGCGCGATCAGGCCATCCGCGACATGGCCGCCTTTGTCGAGTCGGGCGTGACCACCTTCGACTGCGCCGACCACTACCTGGGCGTGGAACAGCTGATCGGCGACTTCCGCCGTCGGCACCCCGACTTGGCGCGCCGGCTGCAGGTGCACACCAAGTACGTGCCAGACTGGGATTCACTGCCGACGCTCAAACGCGAAGACACCGTGCGCATCATCGACCGCTCGCTCAAGCGGCTGGGCGTGGACACGCTGGACCTGGTGCAGTTCTTCTGGTGGAACTGGAATACGCCCGGCGCCATCGAGACCGGCCTGGTGTTACGCGACCTGCAGCGCCAGGGCAAGATCCGGCACATTGGCGTGACCAACTTCAGCACGCCGCAGCTGCAGCAGCTGGTCGAGGC
>VERU01000030.1 GCA_018882485.1 Rhodoferax sp.
ATGCCGAGCCACACCAGGTAAGCGCCGCCGACCCACTTCATGACCGTCAGCCACAGCAGCGAGGTCTTGAGCAGCGCACCAATGCCGAACAGTGACAGCGCCACGATGGCCACGAAACCCAGTGCGCCACCGGCGATGGTGTAGAGGGTCCGGCTCCGGCCGTAGAGCGCCCCGTGCGTCAGCGCCAGCAGGCTGTTGGGTCCGGGCGACAGGGACAGCCCGGTGGCGGCCACCAGATAGATCAACCAGGTCTTGAAGTCCATGTGCAGAGCCCGCTCAGACCTTCACGTCGGTCCAGCCGGCGCCGGTCACCCGCTGCAGTTGCGCCGGCGTGAGGGCAAACACCGCATGCGGGGTTCCAGCGGCAGCCCAGACCTGCTCAAAGCGCTGCAAATCCTCGTCCAGCAGCAGGATGAGGGGCTGCGCATGGCCCAGCGGCGCCACACCCCCGATCACGAATCCGGTGGCCTCACGCACAAAGGCGGCGTCGGCGCGTTGCAGCGGCTCGCTCACCAGGGCGGCGACCTTGACCTCGCTCACCCGGTTGTCACCACTGGCCACCACCATCACGGCCCGGCCACTGTGGCCGCCCCGAAACACGATGGATTTGGCGATCTCGGCGACCCCACAACCGATCGCCGCGGCCGCCTCGGCGCTGGTGCGCACCGGGTTCTCGAACTCCACCACCGCCGCCGCCACGCCAGCCTGCTGCAGCAACGCCGCGATGCGCTGCGCGGTGGGATGGGTCGCCGCCTTCATCGCTCGGCCAAGGCCACCGCGTGGTCCACGAAACGGTAAACCTCGCTGGGCGTCACGCCATTGGGCCCCTTGTGGTCCTTGTTGCGGAACTGCCCGAGGCGCACCACCACCAGCCGGTGCGAAGGCACCACGATCACGTACTGGCCCTGGTGCCCCTGCATGAAGTAGAAGGGATGCCGGTAGCGCCAGTCCATCCAGAGCGAATGGCCGTAATAGGGCTGCAGGTCCGGCTGGCGGATGCGCTCGACGAAAGCCCGGTCCAGCAGGGGCCGGCCCTGCCAGACGCCATCCTGCAGCAGCAGTTGCCCGAAACGGGCGAAATCCTGCGCCGTGGCAAAGATGCAGCAGTAGGTGCGCTCGATACCGCCCTGCTCACCCGGCCGGTCCAGCGTGTAGATCGCCTCGCGGTTCATGCCCAGAGGCTGCCACAGACTGCGGGACAAATAGGCGCTGATCGTCAGTCCCGGTTCCCGAGCGGCGAGTGCGCGCTGCAGAAACACCCCCAGCAGCTGCGTGGATCCGCTGCTGTACTCGTAAGCGCTCCCGGGCTCGCGCTCGAACCCCTGGCGCAGCACCAGGCCAGCGGCATCGCGGCCGAAATACAGCTCGGTGGTGATGTTCAGCGGCAGGTAGTAGTTCTCGGTCCAGTCGTGGCCGGCCTTCATGCTGGAGAGTTGAGCCACCGTCGCCCGGCGCCCCCACGGATCGGCAGCGTACTCGGGCAGACGCTCGGTCAGCGGCGCATCGAAGCTGGAGATGTAACCCTGTTGCACCGCCAGACCGACCTGCAGGGTGGTGATGGTCTTGGCCATCGAAAACGAGTTGGTGCGGCTGTTCGCGTCGTAGGGCGCAAAGTATTGCTCATGCAACAGCGCCCCGTCCTGGGCCACCAGGAAGGCGGCGGTGCCATGGCGGCGCAGGTAATCCTGCATCGGCGCCTCCAGCGTGCCCTGGTTGTAACGGGCATGGCGCGGCCAGGGCTGGGGGGTACCGGCCGCGATGCGGCGCTGGGCGAAATTGGCTGCGTCGTCAATGTGGGCGGTGGCATGGCCGTCGAGGTAGGTGGCCGCCAGAGCCCGCCAGAAATAGCCATGCCCGCTCAATTGCAGCGCCAGTGCCGCCAGCAGCACCAGCAGGACCAGGGCACCCAGCAACTTGGGGATGGCCCCCACGCTCCCCGCTGCGCGTGGTTCGCTGCCCCCCGAGGGGGCCTTCGCGCCTGGGGACGGCCCGGCGGCGCTCATGTCGCCCCCACCCCACCGGCTGCGCGGGTTTCGCGGGCGCCCGATGACGGCGGTACCTGGTCTGCTGGGCTCAATCCGGTCTCCTACATCACGGCGGCGCGCACGCCGGCCAAAAAAGGTCACAGCTTACGCCATTTCTGCGTCGCAACCATCCCAGGCCCAGGTGCCGATCGGGATGGGGCGCAGGGGATAATCCGCGGCCCATGGCCCTGATCACGCTGCTGGACGCCCAACTCGCCTTCGGCCATGTGCCGCTGCTCGACCACGCCGATTTCTCGCTGGAGGCGGGAGAACGCGTCGGGCTGATCGGGCGCAACGGCAGCGGCAAATCCTCCCTGCTGAAAATCCTCGCCGGGATGGAACGGGCCGACGACGGCACCCGCACGGTGCAGGGCCAGACGCGCATCGCCTGGGTGGCCCAGGAACCCGACCTCGACCCGGAAGCGACGGTTTTCGACGCGGTGGCGCAAGGCCTGGCGCAGGTTCGCGACCTGATCGAGCGGTACAGCCAGGGGCAGGGTGATCTCGACGCCCTGCAAAGCGACATCGAGGCGCTGGACGGCTGGAGCTGGGAGCAGCGGGTGAGTGAAACCCTGCAGCGGCTGCATCTGACGCCTCAGGCCTTGCTGCGCACACTGTCCGGCGGCACGCGCAAACGGGTGGCGCTGGCTCAGGCGCTGGTGGCACGCCCCGATGTGCTGCTGCTGGACGAACCCACCAACCACCTGGATCTGGACGCCATCGAGTGGCTGGAAGGCCTGCTGGCGGAGTATTCGGGCAGCGTGGTGACGATCACGCACGACCGCGCCTTTCTGGATCACGTGGCCACCCGCATCGTCGAACTGGACCGGGGACAGCTGCGGTCCTATCCGGGCAATTTTGCCGCCTACCAGTCGCAGAAAGAGGAACAGCTGGCGCAGGAGGCGGTGATCAATGCCCGCGCCGACAAGCTGCTGGCCCAGGAAGAGGTCTGGGTCCGCAAAGGCGTGGAAGCCCGTCGCACCCGTGCCCAGGGCCGCATCGTGCGGCTGGAGCGGCTGCGTGCCCAGCGGCAGGCCCGGCGGGAAGCGCTGGGCCGCGTGCGCATGGATGTGGCCACCGGCTCGGGCAGCGGACGGCTGGTGGCCGAGCTGACCCACGTGTCCCGGCACTTCGGCGAGCGCTGCGTGGTGCGCGATTTCAGCGCCACCCTGCTGCGCGGCGACAAGATCGGGCTGCTCGGACCCAACGGTGCGGGCAAGACCACGCTGCTCAAACTGATCCTGGGCGAACTGGCACCCGATCCTCCCCCAGCGCAGGCGCCGCCGCCCGAACCGGGACACAGCCCCTGGGGCACGGTGCGCCAGGGCGCGAACCTGCAGGTGGCCTATTTCGACCAGATGCGCCAGGCGCTCGATCTCGACGCCACGCTGGAGGATTTCATCAGCCCGGGCAGCGAATGGATCGAGATCGGCCGCGAGCGCAAGCACGTGAAGAGCTACCTGGGCGACTTCCTGTTTTCGCCGGCCCGCGCGCGGTCGCCGGTGCGCACCCTCAGTGGTGGCGAGCGCAACCGGCTGCTGCTGGCCCGCCTGTTCGCGCGACCGGCCAATGTGCTGGTGCTCGACGAACCCACCAACGACCTGGATATCGATACCCTGGAGCTGCTGGAAGAACTGCTGCAGGGTTTCGAGGGCACGGTGTTTCTGGTCAGCCACGACCGCGCCTTTCTGGACAACGTGGTGACCAGCACCATCGCCTGGGAAGGCGATGGCCACTGGCGCGAGTACGAAGGCGGGGTCAGCGACTGGCTGACCCAAAGCCGGCGCACCCGCGAGGCGCTCGAAAAAAGCAGTCAAAAACGGCCGGAACCCTTGCCCGTACTAGATAGTTTGCTATTAAATTCAAATCATCCTGAGTCCCCTGCGACGACCCGGGGCCGCAAACTCAGCTACAAGGAACAGCGCGAACTCGAGGCCCTGCCCGACCGCATCGCCGAACTCGAAGCCGAGCAGCGGCAGATCCAGGAACAGCTCGCCGACGGCCGGTTGTACGCCAGCGACCACATCCGTGCGGCCCAACTCGCACAGCGCAACGCCGCACTCGACGAAGAATTGCTGCTGGCTCTCGAGCGCTGGGAGGCGCTGGAGTCTGCGGCACCCGCTGGTGCGCCCTGACGCGCCTCAGCCGCGGGCTGTCTTGTCTTCGAGCGGGCAGGTGCTGAAACCAAACAGGGTGTAAGCCCCGCAAAACCGGAATACCCCGGTAGCCAGCACCACCAGACCGAGCCAGCCCCAGGCGCCCACCACCCCCGTGGCCGCGAGCAGCGTGAGGAGGGCTCCCACGACGATACGCACGGTCCGATCGAACCCACCCACATTCGCCTTCATGGTCTGCTCCTGAACAGGAACCCGGGAACGCCGGCCCGACGGGCCGATCCAGCACCCAGGCTGCCGAGGTCCATTATGGCCACCCGCCCCGGCCCGCTCAAGGGTTCAGTAACATCCGCGGTTCACGGCCCTGCGTCAGCGCAGAGCACCCCCCTGTGCCGAATCCGGATCACCATGACCATCGACTGGACCCACTTCACACCCTGGACCTCGCTGTCAGGCGGTCTGCTGCTCGGGCTGGCGGCCGCGCTGTTCATCCTGCTCAGCGGCCGCATCCTGGGAATCACCGGCATCCTCGAAGGCCTGCTGCCGCCGAGACGGGGTGACACCGCCTGGCGCCTGGCTTTCCTGCTGGGTCTGTTCGCGGCTCCGCCCGTTTTCAGCCTGCTGGCCCCCGCCGGGCTGGTCGCCCCGCCCCGCATCGAAGCAGGCACAGGCACACTGGTGCTGGCCGGCCTGCTGGTCGGCCTGGGCACCGGATATGGATCGGGCTGCACCAGCGGCCACGGCATCTGCGGCCTGTCGCGGCTGTCACCGCGCTCGCTGATCGCCACCCTCAGCTTCATGGCCGCCGGCATGCTGGTGGTCTACGGACTTCGGCACCTGTACTGAAAGCCTGTTCCATGCAACGCACGATCGAATTCCTCGTGGGCCTGCTGTTCGGCCTGGGCCTGATCCTCTCGGGCATGACCGACCCCGGCAAGGTGCTGGGCTTTCTGGATCTGACTGGCGCCTGGGATCCCTCGCTGGCCCTGGTGATGGGCGGCGCGGTGGCGGTGGGTCTGCTGGCCTTCCGGCTGGCCCGCCAGCGTGAACGCAACCTGCTGGGTGGCGACCTGCACCTGCCGCCCCGGCGCACCCTGACCCCGCGGCTCGTGTGGGGCTCGCTGGTGTTCGGTGCAGGCTGGGGCCTGGCCGGCTACTGCCCGGGGCCAGCTCTGGTCTCCATGGCCTCCGGTCAGACCCAGGGCCTGGTGTTCGTGGCCGCCATGCTGGCGGGCCTGCTGCTGTACCGCCTGCTCGACCGGTCCAGGGTCCGGTCCGCCCAGGCGACCGCTCAGGCCGAGTGAGCCAGCCTCCGCCCGCGTGGGCGCGACCGGCGCTTCCTCTTCGGGTCTGGGCGCGCCACTACAACCGCGCCACCCTGGCGCAGGATGGCGTGGCGGCGATGATCGTCACGGTGATGCTGATCCCGCAGAGCCTGGCCTATGCGCTGCTAGCGGGCCTGCCACCCCAGGCGGGGTTGTACGCCAGCATCGCGCCGCTGCTGCTGTACGCCGTGTTCGGCTCCAGCCGGGTGCTGGCGGTCGGGCCGGTGGCCGTGGTCTCGCTCATGACGGCCAGTGCCATCGGCAGCCTGGCCCCTGCAGGATCGCCACAGTACTGGACAGCAGCCCTGGTGCTGGCACTGCTGTCGGGCGTGCTGCTGCTGCTGATGGGCCTGCTGCGGCTGGGCTTTCTGGCCAGCTTTCTCAGCCATCCGGTGATCTCGGGCTTTGTGTCGGCCTCGGGTCTGCTGATCGCATTGGGACAGCTCAAGACCCTGATGGGCGTCAAGGCCCAGGGCGAGCATTTCTTCAGCCTGGCACTGGACCTGCTGCGCCAGGCCCCGGCAGCCAACCCGCACAGCCTGGGGCTTGGGCTGGGCACGCTGCTGTTCCTGCTGTGGACGCGAAAACGGCTCAAGCCGCTGCTGCTGGGTCATGGCCTGTCCGCTGCCCTGGCCGACGGTCTGAGCCGAGCGGCGCCGGTGGCCGCCATCGCAGCCAGCATCCTGCTCACCTGGGGCCTGGGCTGGACGGCACAGGGCGTCGCCGTCGTCGGCCAGGTACCGCAAGGGCTGCCGCCCTGGAGCTGGCCCGTGTGGGACGCGGCCCTTTACCGGTCGCTGCTGGTGCCGGCCCTGCTGATCGCCATCGTGGGCTTTGTCGAATCGGTATCGGTGGGCCAGACCCTGGCGGCCCGGCGGCGGCAACGCATCGATCCCGACCAGGAACTGGTGGCGCTGGGGGTGGGCAACCTGGGAGCCGCTTTCACCAGCGGGTTCCCGGTCACGGGAGGATTTGCCCGATCGGTGGTGAATTTCGATGCCGGCGCCCAGACACCGGCCGCGGGCGCGATGACGGCCCTGGGCATTGCGCTGGCCACCCTGCTGCTGACCCCTGTGCTGTACCACCTGCCGCTGGCCACACTGGCTGCCACCATCATCGTGGCGGTGCTGTCGCTGGTGGACCTCGGCATGCTGCGCAGGACCTGGGGCTACTCCCGGTCCGATTTTGCGGCCGCGCTGGTCACGCTGCTGGGCACCCTGGCGTTCGGGGTGGAAGTCGGGCTGCTGACCGGCGTGAGCCTGTCGCTGGCACTGTTCCTGCACCGCACCAGCCGACCCCACATGGCCGTCATCGGGCAGGTGGAGGGCACCGAACACTTCCGCAATGTGCAGCGCCACCCGGTGCACGTGGAGCCAGCCCTGCTGGGACTCAGGGTGGATGGCAGCCTGTACTTTGCCAACGCCCGGTCGCTGGAAGACCGCATGAATGCCGAGGTGGCAGCGCGCCCGGGCTTGCGCCATGTGGTGCTGCAATGCTCGGCCATCAACTTCATCGACACCAGCGCCCTGGAAGCGCTGCAGGCGATCCAGCACCGGCTGAAGGAAGCCGACATCACGCTGCACCTGTCCGAGGTGAAGGGTCCGGTCATGGACCGGCTGCAGCGCAGCGGATTTCTGAAGCAGCTCGACGGTCCGGTGTTCCTGACGCATTTCCAGGCCGTTCAGGCACTGACCGGCCAACCGGCGTCTTCTCGGATCAGAGAAATCTGACGTCTGCGCGCCGGAGCAGCCCGGCACAGTGGCCGCAGTGCCAACCCACCCGCAAGCGCTCGCCGCAGACCATGTGGCGCACGGGCAGCGGCTGGGCCGCGCCCTGCAGGTCGCCACGGCCCCAGCGCACCATCTCCAGCACGATGGGGAACAGGGCCACACCCGCGCGGGTCAGGCGGTATTCCTGCCGGTTGGCCGCATAGTGACGGGGGCGCAGTATCCCCAATGCCTGCAGTTCAGCCAGGCGTTCGCTCAGCTGGGTCGGTCCGATCTGCAGGGTTTGCTGAAACCGGGCGAACTGCCGCACACCCCGAAAGGCGGCGGCCACCAGGGCTGCGTTCCAGCGGTCACCCACCACCCGGGCGAGCCGCAACACCGGAACGCTCGCGCCACCCGGCGTGCCGCCCCCGCGGGTGCGTCGGAACGCCGCACCCGCGGCCGGCACGGCAGACATCGCCGGATCGGCATCGTCGCGGGTGTCGAAGGGCTGCACCTCACCCAGGCAATGCTGACAGCGCAGCACCGGTCGCATGGCCCGACCACACCCCAGGTGCACCATCTGCTCGCGGGGCAGGTCTGGCGCCCAGGGGCCGGCCTGGCGGCCCGTGCCCCAATCGGTCTCCCACAACCACATAGCCACGAGCAGGGACCACAGATCCAGGCCACTGGCCGACAGCCAGTACTGCGGGTGTCCACCCGCCACCACCCGGCGCTGCAACACCCCGTGCGCCACCAGTTTGGACAACCGATCGCCCAGCACCGCGCGTGACACGCCGAAGTCGGCGATGAATTCTCCGTGGCGCCGCCGGCCGCGGAACATGCTGCGCAGGATGCGCAGGGTCCACTCGTCACCGATGACGGCAATGGTGCGCTGCGCGGCCGTCGCGCCGGCCAGCGACTCACCAGGCGGCTGACCGGGCGAATCCGGCGGCGTGGGGGCGTCGGCCGGGGCCACAGGTGACAAGTTCATGATGACCGCGTCTAAATCGGAAAATTTAGTTTGTCAATGATAGTGAGTTCCGGTGAAACCCGTATGGCTGCACCCCATGTCTGGCGCTAGACTGACCGAGTCTGGTCTCTTAACAATAGTGATATGGATGTCGTCGTCGTCGATGCGGTGCGCAGCCCGCGCGGATCAGCCCGTGAAACCGGCGCACTGCACGGGCTCACGCCCATGGAGCTGCTGGCCGGCCTGCTGCGTGCACTGCGAGACCGAACCGGCGTGGATACCGAACAAGTTGCCGATGGCGTGTTCGGCTGCGTCACGCAAACCGCAGAGCAGGGCGGCAATGTGGGCAAGACCGCCTGTCTGCTGGCCGACTGGAGCCCGCGCCTGAGCGCCGTCACCATCAACCGCTATTGCGCCTCAGGCCTGAGCGCGGTCAACTGGGCGGCGCAGCAGGCGCAGGATGCCGAGGGCCTGGCCGTGGCCGGCGGCGTCGAGATGATGTCGCGGGTACCCATGTTCGGCGACCAGGCTCCCTACTACAGCGACCGCGCTTTGGGCGGTCGCATCGGCTACGTGCCGCCGCCCTGGTCGTCCGACCTGGTGGCCACCCGCCACGGTTTCAGCCGGGCAGACTGCGACGGCTACGCCGCCCTGTCGCAGGCGCGCGCGCTGGCGGCCCGCAACCGGGGCCTGGCGGTGTCGATGGTGCCGGTGCATGATGCCCAGGGCCAGCTGCTGCTGGACCATGACGAGAACATCCGCCCCGCCAACACCCTGGAAAAACTCGCCACGCTGCGCCCGGTCTACGAGGCCGGAGCCAACGGCCTGGACGACTGGGGCCTGGCGCGCGAGCCCGAACTGGGCCACATCGAGCATGTGCACACCGCGGGCAACGCACCCTGCATGGCCGACGGCGCCGCCGCCGTGCTGCTGGGCAAGGCGGAAGCCGCCACGCGGCTGGGCCTGCGGGCGCGGGCGCGCATCCTGGCCCATGCGGATGCCTGTGTGCCGCTGACCCAGACCGGCGCAGTGGATGCAACCCGTAAGGCGCTGGCCCGGGCCGGGCTGACGGTAGCCGACATCGACCTGTGGGAAGTGCGTGACTCGTTCGCGGCCATCACGCTGCACTACATCCGCAGCCTGGGCATTCCGCTGGAGAAATTCAATGTCAACGGCAGTTCGATCGCGCTCGGTCACCCGATGGGCGCCACCGGCGCCATGCTGGTGAGCTGCCTGCTCGACGAAATGGATACACGCGATCTGCGCTACGGCGTGGCCGCCCTGCCAGGCGCTTTTGGCGTGGCCACCGCCACCGTGTTCGAGCGACTGGGCTGAGCCTGGCCCCATCCAGTGACCGAATTTGCCCACGCACACCTTGCACCACCCCTCCGACAGTCCGCCGCCATGACCACCGTACACCAGCGTTACACCCTGACCTGCCTGCCCACAGACAACCCTTACCTGATGGACAACTGGCGTCCCACCGACACCGAGTGGACCGCCAGCACGCCCGATCTCGAAGTCATCGGCGAGGTTCCCAGGGACCTGCACGGCGTCTACCTGCGCAACGGCCACAACCAGGTGCATGCCCCCATCGGCAAGTACCACCCCTTCGACGGCGACGGCATGATCCATGGCATGCACTTCGAAGGGGGGCGGGCCACCTACCGCAACCGCTTTGTGCGCACCACCGGCTTCCTGGCCGAAGAAGCGGCTGGCGTATCGCTATGGCCGGGCATCATCGAGCCGCGCCGTGCCGTGCGCCGGGGCTGGGGCTCGATCGGCGCCATGAAGGACAACGCCGGCACCGATGTGAAGGTGCACGCAGGTCGGGCTCTGGCGGCCATGAGCCAGTGCAGCGAACCCTACCGGCTGGACCCGGTCACCCTGGAAACGCTGGGCCCGGATCCTGCGTGGGCGCGCCGCCTGGGCGATCGGGGCATCTGCTCGCACTTCCAGGTCGACCCCCACACTGGCGAGATGATGTTCTTCAATTTCGGCGAGCGGGCACCGTATTTCAACTACGGCGTGGTGAACGCGCGCAATGAACTGGTGCATTACGAGCCCATCGAGCTGCCGCACGCCACCTGGCCGCACGACCTGGGCATGAGCCAGCACCACTGCGTGATCCACGACCTGTCGATGTTCTTCGACCCCGAGGGCCTCAAAAAAGGCCAGCACCGCCTGAAGTTCCACCGCGACGTGCCGGCCCGTTTCGGCGTGATTCCGCGCCTGGGCACCAGCCGCGACGTGAGATGGTTCGAAGGACAGCCCTGCTACATCCTGCACCTGGCCAACACCTACGAAGTGGGCGACGAGATCGTCATGGACGGCGCCATCCAGACCAACCCGGTGCCAGACCTGAGCGGCCTGCCCAAAGAGGGCTACGCCCGCATGCACGCCCTGCTGTCCATGGATCTGCAGGAAACGCGCATGCACCGCTGGCGCTTCAACCTCAAGACCGGACAGACCCGTGAGGAGGACCTGGACGACGAGGTCACCGAGTTCTCCATGGTCAATGCGCAATACAAGGGCCGTCCCAACCGCTATGTGTACAACGCCCTGGCCAAGCCGGAATGGAAACTCGACGGCCTCAAGAAATACGACTGGCAGACCGGCAGGACGCAGCGCTGGCAGGCCCCGGCGGGTTGCTTCGTGAGCGAGTCCCCCTTCGCGCCGCGCGACGGCGCAGTGGACGAGGACGACGGGTATGTGGTCACCTACATCACCAACCTGGTCAGTGGCCGGGGCGAGTGCGCGGTGTTCGATGCCCGCGACATCGAACGCGGCCCGGTGTGCCGGATCATCCTGCCCGGTCATATCCCCATGGGGGCCCATGCCGTCTGGACGCCGGCCGCCGAGCTGAAGGTGCCGGCGTGACGCCGCACGCCCTCCGGCTGCCGGACTATGCGGTGCACCACCCCGCTGGCGGTAGCCGCGAGCGTACGGTGTTCCTGCTGCACGGGGCTTTCGGCGCCAAGGAGTACTGGCGCAGCCAGGTACAGGCCCTGACTGGTGCCGGCTGGCGCGTGGTGAGCTGGGATGCGCCAGGCTATGGCCTGTCGGCGCTGCCGGTGCCGCTGACCATCGACCACGCCGCCCGCGCGCTGGGTCTGCTGCTGGAACGGGAGGGCGGTGCCTGCAACGTGGTGATGGGTCACAGCATGGGCGGCATGATCGCCCAGCAGGCCTGGCGCCATGCCCGCCAGCGCATCCACGGTTATGTGCTCTCGGCCACCAGTGCCTCCTTCGGCAGTCCGGATGGCGAATGGCAGAAGGAATTCGTACGCGCCCGCGTGGCTCCGCTGGACGCGGGCCGCAGCATCCCGGACTACGCGCCGGACATGCTGCGCGGCATGATGGCCCCCGGGGCTGGCGGACCGGCGGTGGACCTGCTGATCGGCACGGTGAGCCAGATGCGCGAGGAGACCTTCCGCGCCGCCGTGGCGGCGATCGTCGGCTTCGAAGGCCGCGACCTGCTGCCCACGCTCGATGTGCCCGTGCTGTGTGTCGCCGGCGAACACGATGCCACCGCGCCCGCTGCGGTGATGCAGAAAATGGCCGGCAAGATCACCGGCGCCGAGTTCATCAGCCTGAGCGGCCTGGGCCACTTCGGCTGGGCCGAGGATCCCCCCCGCTTCAATGCCGCCGTAATCGAATTCCTGGCGCGGCATTTTCCCCAACCCTGACCCCCCGGAGCTCCCGATGCCCCCTTCCATCCGCGCCATCGCCCTGATCCTGAGCGGCCTGTGGGCCAGCCTGGCCTTTGCCCAGGCCAACTACCCCGACAAGCCCATCACGGTCATCGTGCCCTTCCCGCCCGGCATCGTGGATGGCTATGCACGGCTGGTGGCGACCAAAGCAGCGGCCATCCTGGGCACGTCGATGGTCATCAAGAACCAGGCGGGTGCCGGCCAGCGCATCGGCACAGAAGCCATGGCCAAAGCCCCCAAGGATGGCTACACGATTGGCGTGATCACCAATGCCGGTGTGGTCTCCGGTCCGGTGCTGGCCAACGCCGTGCCCTACGACCCGATCAGGGACATCAGTTACCTGACCATGATCTTCGAGTCGCACTACCTCATCAACACGCACCCGGGCTCCGGCATCAAGACACTGGCGCAACTGGTGGACAAAGCCAGGGCAACGCCCGGCAAGCTCAACTTCGGTTCCACCGGCATGGGTACCGGCTTTCACACGGCCACCGAGCAGTTCGTCAAGAATGCCAACATCAAGATGACCCATGTGCCCTACAAGGGGGAGAGTCCGTTGCTGACCGACCTCATGGGCGGGCAGGGCGACCTGGGGTTTTCATCCATGGCCAGCCGTGCCA
>VERU01000461.1 GCA_018882485.1 Rhodoferax sp.
CCGCAGACCAGGCCTGCGCCTTCGTCAATGCCGACCTGGATGTAGTGCTGGATGCGTTGGAACTGTGCCCTGTTGACGACCGGACCGAGCGTGGTACCCGAGGACTTCGGGTCACCGATGCTGAGCGCAGCCATCTCGGTCGCGAGCAGCTTCAGCAAGGTCTGCGTCTGATCCTGATGCACCAGGATCCTGGAGGGTGCGTGGCACGACTGGCCAGTGTTGAAGGTGCCGCGGGCGACGTTCCATCGCGCCGCAGCCGCCAGGTCCGCACCGGGGAGCACCACGTTGGCCGACTTTCCGCCCAGTTCCTGGCAAACGCGCTTGACCGTTCCAGCCGCCGCGCGCGCCACGGCGATGCCGGCGCGGGTCGAGCCGGTAAAGGACATCATGTCGATGTCAGGGTGCGACGACATCGCGTCACCCACGCCGGAACCGTCCCCGATGACGAGATTGAACACGCCTGATGGCACACCGGCGTCGTCGAACACCTCGGCCAGCAACACGCAGGTCAGCGGCGTGTACTCGCTGGGCTTGAGGACTACTGTGCAGCCGGCCGCCAGTGCCGGCGCGATCTTCGTGCAGGGGGTCTGGATGGGCCAGTTCCACGGCGCGATGAGTCCGCAGACCCCGATCGGCTCCCGCCGCACGATGTTGCCACCCAGACGCTGCTCGAACGGGTAGTCCTGAAGCACACGCATCTGCTCCCTGAACTGGTCGACGGCATTCCTGAAATGGCTGACCGAGGACAACGGGGTCCCCATCTCCTGGGAGGCGATGGCCATGAAGTCCGCCTCACGCTTTGACATCACGTCGACGATACGCTGCAACAAGGCGAGGCGTTCCCTCCGGGAGGAGGACGAGAACACCGCAAATGCCCGGCGAGCAGCGCGGACCGCACGATCGACATCCTCGGCGCTTCCCAACGGCACGGTGGCAAACACCCGTTCTGTCGCAGGGTCCACCAGCTCGAATGTTCGGGTCTCTCCAGCGGGTTCGACCCACCGGCCGTCGATGTAGAAATGACGATGTTGTCTCATGACGCGCTCTTCGTGGATGGCGGGGATGGGTCCGATGGCTGGTGGTGCTCGGGCCATAGCAGTTGCACCACCGCCCGTTGGCGACCATAGGCGTAGCAGCTGTCGAGCTTGCCCCCCATGGACAATCGGCGAACTGGATCCGCACCACGGATACCCTGGAATGCGGCGGTCCCCATTGTCACCAGCATCTCCATCAGGTGGGTGCAACCCGCGGCACCGCGCAGGCGTTCCTTGACCTTGGACGACCAACCCCTCGCAACCTGTTCGCCCACCAGCACCTGCAGCGTGGCCTCGGCTTCCCGGCAAAGCGACCATGGCGTCACATCCGAAGATGCTCCGATGGCACGGACCGTATATGCGTTGTCCAGCGTCATTCGGATCCACAGGTCGTGCAGCGACTGCCCGGCAGGAATCGGTATCGGCGAACTGGGGCGCAGAAAGTCGAAGGGCTTGCGGTCGATCAGACGCGCTTCAATATCGAAGAGCCCGTCATCGCGCGCGAATGCACGCATCTCGATGGTCCGCAGGTGGATTTCCCGCCGGGATTCAGGTGGCGACAGCGGCATGGCTTCGGATGTTCAGATTCGGTTCAGGACGCGTCCACCGTCCACCAGAATACATTCGCCGGTGATGAAGCTGGCCTCATCAGATGCAAGGAACAGCGCCAGATTGGCGACATCCCAACCGGTACCGGAGCGGCCCAGGGGAATCTTGGCGTTGCGCTCGGCAAGCACTTCATCGCGGGGGCGGTTCCATTTCGCGGCACGGGTCGCCACCGCCATCGGCGTGTCGATCAGTCCCGGCATGATGCAGTTGACACGGATGTTGAATCTTGCGTTCTGCAGGGCGAGCTGCTCGGTAAGCGCGTTGACGCCCGCCTTGGTGGCCTTGTAGGCCGCGTACGGATAGAGACCCACGGCTGCGGCCGATCCCACGTTCACGATGGCGCCGGAACCTTGGTCCCGCATGATCCGGAGCGCGTGCTTGCAGGCGAAGGCGAGCCCGCGCAGGTTGGTGCGATAGATGTGGTCGAAGGCCTCTTCAGTGAGGTCCATCAGATCGGTGTCACCACCAGCCAGGCTGATGCCGACGTTGTTGTGCAGCACATCAAGCGTTCCCCACCGGCGGTGCGCCTCGCCGATCACTGCCACGATGTCCGACTCTCTGGTGACGTCCGCCTTCAGCGCAATGGCCTCGCCGCCGTCGGCACGGATCAATGACACCGTCTCTTCAGCCGACTCGATCGATCGGTTTGCCGCAACGACCCGTGCGCCCTCGCGTGCGAACCGCATGGCCGCGGCACGCCCATTGCCCAGGCCCTCACCCGGACTCTGCCCGGCACCAAAAACGACAGCGACCTTGCCCCGCAGTCTCGACGGCGAAGTCCAACCGGGACCCATCCTTTCAGCGTTTTGCACCTGTTCCTCCATGCCGGCCTCAGCTCGCAAGGCTGAAGCCCGCACCGTCTTCGACCAAGCGGCGCAGGTCGTCCAGCGTGGCGTGTTCGCCAAAGGCTTGACTGGCTCCGAGGACATGTGCCCAGGCCTGCGTTGCCATCAGCATCGGCGCCGTGGTGTCGCGGGCCATTCGAACGCACCATGCCAAATCGTCCGCGGCCTCGCTCAGCGGACGGTCGGCGGTTGTCCCGCCACTCGCAATGGCGGGCAAAACCCGGGCCGTGGCGCTGTTGGCGCCGGAGCATCGCTCGATCACCGTGCCGATGTCGTCAATCGACAGGCCATTTCTGCAGCCCATGGCTGCCGACTCGAGCGCAATCAGGCGATTGCAAAC